>JAWXAN010000024.1 GCA_034439475.1 Candidatus Zixiibacteriota bacterium | reverse complement strand
TCGGCGCTCAAGTACCGGACGCCGAACCAGGCCGAAGTAACCTATAACTTAGGCCATGAGACACTCTTCAAATCTGCTTGACTAATGGGGAGCAGTACAATATGTCTATCGACAATTATAGCTGCATGCATTAATCGAGGCCCAGCTGAACACTTAGATCATGTAGCTGCGATAATCGACAGTGTTCAATCAATCGAGTTATCTCTTGGTGGGTTAGAGTACGTACGTGCTACTGATGACTTTGAAACCGATGAGGGAGTAGAGCTAGTAGGATACTTCGATGGAAACGCATTAAGAAAAATTACTGCAGACGGCTATGGAGCAATTACTCATGGGAAGGAGGAGTATTATTACATCGATTCTAAGTTGATTTTTGTGAATGTAGTAAGTGAAACATATGCAAGGCCATATTATGAAGATTCTCTAGGACCAATTATCATCAATACGGATATAGAAGAAAACTATTTATATAAAGACACTTTGATACACCGAATTGCAAATAGAGATACAATGTCTATGACCGATAGCTCTCGTGCTGACAAGACTGCCTTACTTATGAAACGGTCAAAAGAATGTACACAACTGCTCAGGACAGCAAAAGATACGATTGACACCGATTGAACTGCGTAAACGATAAATAAGCACTGTATTTGTAGCTTACCACTACCTCTATGATGCCGGAGCTCTCATTGCCGTCTATGATAAACGGGATAGCGTGATTGACCTCTTTGTCAACGGTCCCGCTGGGAAAGTGGCCACATATAACCAGAACAAGGATACATACCTGTACTTCCACATGAACGACCATATCGGAACCACCCGTGTGGTCGTGAAGGGCGTTCTGCCGATGAAGGGGAGTAGCGTGCATGTCATGGAAACCAATCGATACGAGGCCTTCGGAGCGATATTTGAAGGCATCGGAAGCTATCCAACTGCCTGGCAGTTTACCGGTAAAGAGCATGACCAGCATGGGTATTTTGACTATCACAACTTCGGAGCCAGACTCTATGATGCGCGACTGTCCGCCGCGGCGGGACCGCCGCACGAAGAAATAGGGTTTAGTTGATGCACGGGGCTCCCGAGTCCGCCTAGGCTGGAACGTACACCAACACTGGCTGATCAATCGGTGCCAATAAAAAAAGGCGCCTTTGTTAAGGCGCCTTTTCATTTCATACGTCAGCGAAGACTACGAGTCGGCTTTCTTCTGGCCTTCCTTCATCAATCGCGAATATTCACTTGGGGTACTAATTATTCTCAGAGCTTCCTTGACCGCTTTATCCTGCGTCAGGATGATATTCTCATAGACACCGCGTTCTCCAGCTATCGAAGAAACAATCTCGCGTTTGATGGCGCGCTTGATGTAGTCCTCAGATTTATTAAAATCCGCTACTTTTTCATCGTCAATCAGTGTCGCAAGTGAATGAAGAGCGGGTTCAAAGAGGCTGTCTTTTTTTTCTGCGCCAATTGTCTTCCTCATATCTTCCAGCGCGATTTCCATTGCTGATTTGTAGGTGAAGTCTTTTTCTTTGAGGAAAGCCTTGAATTCATTGACCACATCAGGAGTCACATCAAAGTTAGGCTTTACATCAGGATGCCCGGAGACATATTTGATCGCGAAATCAAAGAACATCGATTTGCGCTCAAGATTAATCTCGATAGTTTTCCATGTCTCGCGGTCGACGCCGATATCAGGGACGATTCCGCCGCCGCCAAAGACCACCCGTCCGCCATTGGTATAGAAAACTTCGCGATCTGCGGTCTTCAGTGTATCCGAGCCTGGCTCCAATTCCTCTTCCTCAGGGGCTGAAGCTTGAGTAGCGGTCGATCCCGGCTTCTTCTGTCGATCCGAGCGCTGGATACAGCGTCCTGACGGGACATAGTATTTGCCGGTAGTCAGTTTGAGGGCAACTGAGCCATCGTTGGAGATAGGGAATATCTGCTGAACGAGACCCTTGCCGTAGGTAGTATTTCCGACGATAAGTCCGCGATCCCAATCCTGGACTGCGCCTGCGACGATTTCGGAGGCTGAAGCTGTTCCCTCGTCAACAAGCACAACCATTGGCTTGTCTGGAAAGAGCGGCGGCCGTTCCGAGCGATAATGTCTCTCGGAGGTTTCGTCTTTTCCACGGGTATAGACGATCTCGCGTCCTTCCTGCAAGAAAAGCTCGGCCGTTTCTTTTGCCTGATCCAATAGTCCGCCGCCGTTGGAGCGGAGATCGAGTACAAGCGAAGTGACATTCTTTTCGTTAAGGCTGCTTATAGCATCACGAAGCTCGTGGCTGGTTTCTTCGGCAAATCGCGAAAGTCTGATATATCCAACCGTGGTCCCGGGAATGACGCCGGAGTAGTTGACTGATTTTAATTCAATAACGGCGCGTTCGACATCGAAATCAATCGGTTCCGGGATTCCGGATCTTTTAATGGTAAGCTTGACCGATGTGCCGGCTTCGCCCCGCATCATGCCCGAAGCGTCTGCAGATTTCATCCCTTCAGTTGTCTTGTCATTGATCTTGGTGATTATATCGCCGGCGCGAAGTCCTTTACGGTAAGCGGGTGTGCCTTCCATTGGCGTGATAATGACAATCTGATTGTCGCGCGAATCGATCTGCATACCCAGACCGGAATATTTGCCATGGGTGCTTTCCATCAGGGCATCGTAAGAAGATTTCTCCATGAGCACAGAGAAGCGGTCAAGATCGGTCAGCATTCCGCTGATACCGGCCTGGACCATTTTCTCGAGATCGACATCTTCCATATAATTGTTGCGGATATAAAACGCCGCATTGTTGAGTTTGCGGATATTCTTAAACATCGTATCACGATCCTGAGTCGGCTCAGCTTCGGTCGGTGTTTTAGATTCATTCAAATTGATATGCATGGTGTCGGCCCACAGTGCCGGTTCAGGACGATCGGAAGTCTGGCTCGCATCACCAGGCCCAGCATACCAAATAAGACCCAGCGCGAATAATGTGACCCCGAACAGTTGAACAGCGTATCGTAACATGGACATTAACCTCCGGTGACGGGCATATTGTTTAGCATAATCTATTCCACTTGGCAATTTTGTCAAGGGGCGAGCAACGCCGGTTTGACTTCGTATCTCTTGTCATCCTATACAGTTACAATTGATGCTTTGTTTCCGTAAATCGTAAGATTGATGGAAATACTTCGGTAAAGCTCTATCCGATATAGCATTAAGTTTTCCTCTAAATCCTTGGATGCAACATTTTTTTAGTCCGAACGTCTTAATATCTATGTCGTTTACTCTAAAGCTCTTTAATTCTATCGGTTTAGTACTTCCGAGACGCTATAAAGGACTCGTCGAATGTATGTTTTTTGGACAGTAAGTCATGGCCGCTAACCAATCACTAAGTCAGATTCTCCTATCGGTTCTTCTCAATCTTCTTTTTCCGGGGATTGGTCATGCGTTATGGCGGGAATACTCGTTTGGAGTTTTCGTGTGGCTCATTACGCTTATAACTGCGGCGCTCTTTTATTTTTCATTTTTTGTCCAATTATCTTTTGTCGCCAATAGCGCGCTCTTTATTCTGCCGCTTATCTTTTATTTTCTCACATTTTTCGATCTGGTTCGCGCTGTCAACTCCAAACACTATTCGCACAGCCCGCCAATAAGAAAGATGCTCGTCTTTTTTGCTATTGCTCTGACGTATCAATTTCTGTCTCCTGCGACCCCGGCGTATTTTCTTCTTCGTAATTCGCCGACATGGTTCGTTGTGAAAAACAATCAACTCAGCCCAGTCTACAAGCAGGGGGACTATCTATCGACAAGCCGGCTTGCGTATTCGGCTAATTTGTTTTTCATGGACAATAAAGTAATAGTGACGGTTCCAAATCCGGGCGATTTTGTTTCATTCACAGACAACCCAGGAGAACGCACTACTGGGATAGTAATAGCCGGGCCCGATGAACAAGTGGTGATTCAGAACGGGCAGCTAATAGTCGACGATATCCCTTACACGCATTTCCTGCCCGAAGGTTTTACTTTACCAGAGGAGTGGCCGTTGACTTTTGTCGAACGCTCTTCTATTTTGATAGGGACATTTAATCTCGGGAAGTTGAGTGACCTTCATCAGGTCCCTCTTGAGCAAGTCGAAGGAAAAGTGGAACGGTTGTTCTGATGGATGTACAAATATGACCTCATCGAAAATTGTCTATATACATTCGTTTAGTTCAGACCTTGGACGCATCCACACGGCCTATACCGATGCGGGAGTGGCGATCATCACCCTTCCGAGCGACTCGGCAGGCGCTTTCGAAGACCGACTTGAGAAATACTTTGGTGAGTATGAAATAATTCAAGGCGGAAAGTTAAATCAAGAAGTTGAGAAACAACTCAGATTGTATTTCAACGGGAAACTCAAAAAATTTAACTTAAGGCTCGATATAAAAGCCAGTCCGTTCCAAACCAAGGTCCTTCGCACTGTCGCAAAAGTCCCTTACGGCAAAACAGAATCGTACGGCCAAATAGCGGCGCGAGTAGGCAGTCCTCTGGCATCGCGGGCTGTCGGCACTGCCAACGCCTGCAATAATCTTCCAATTGTCATCCCCTGCCATCGCGTTGTCGCCTCGAATGGTCTTGGCGGATACGGTGGTGGTATTGAAATGAAGAAAACCTTGCTCCGTTTAGAAGGCGCACTCTGAGATGGTGAAAAACTATAATCCTACATGTGACCGCCGAACTTTCAACACAAGGAAATTGCCCCAATGACTGATCCCCGCGTAACAAAACTTGCGAAACTGCTTATCAACTATTCCCTAAAACTAAAAAAGGGACATCTGATAAAAATCCAAGGCGAAGTTGTTTCGTTGCCGCTCATTAAAGCGGCTTATGAGGAAGCTGTGAAAGTTGGCGCATATCCATATGTCCAGGTCAACATACCCGACCTTGAAGAGAAGATGCTCAAATATGGCAGTGATGACCAGCTTGAGTTTCTTTCGCCAGTTGCAAGGTTTGAAGCCGACAAAGTCGACGCCCTGCTTGTGATATGGGGGAGCGAAAATACCAGCTATCTTACCGGAACTGATCCCAAACGACAGGCGCTCAAACAAAAAGGGAGAGGGCCGATTCTGAAATCTATTTTCAAACGAGTCGCCGACAAATCGCTCAACTGGGTCGGCACACAATTCCCCACCTTGGCTGACGCCCAGGACGCGGAGATGTCTCTGAGTGATTACGAAGATTTTGTCTACGGAGCGGGACATATTACATCGGCTGATCCGGTCAAACATTGGCTGAGAATGGAAAAAGAACAGATGCGGCTCGCAAAGATTCTCGACACGCTTGACCAAATCCATGTTCTGACCAATGAGACCGACCTCAGGCTCCGTGTGAAGGGACGCAAATGGATAAGTTGTCATGGAACAGAGAATTTCCCCGACGGAGAGATTTTCACCTGCCCCATAGAGGACTCGGTCGAGGGACATATTCGTTTTTCGTTTCCGGCAGTTTATGGCGGGCGCGAAGTACAAAACGTGCGGCTTAACTTGAAAAAGGGAAGAGTAGTTTCTGAGACCGCCGGGAAAAATCAGGACTACCTGACGGCAATGCTCGATATGGATCGGGGAGCACGCTCCGTTGGTGAGTTTGCCATTGGCACCAATTATGAGATAAAGCAATTTTCACGAAATATCCTCTTTGATGAAAAAATCGGCGGAACATGCCACATGGCGGTAGGGGCTTCAATCCCGGAAGCTGGCGGAAAAAACCACAGCGCACTCCATTGGGATATGGTCTGTGATTTAAAGCAGGGCGGGGAGATAACTGCCGACAGAAAAATCATCTATCGCAATGGGAAGTTTACGATCTAAGTATTGGAGTGAACAGAGACCAATACATGTGTCGTTACGAGGAGCGGCTTCGGTGACGGACCACCCTCAGCGGTCAGGCGTGGCATTCCATTTCGTCTTCTCTTCATCTTGTAGCGTGGGTCATTCTTATGCCCCGCGAGTCTTGGTTTCTGCGTAAAAGAGAAGTCCACCCTAATGGCTCACAAGTCGCCTCGGTGGACTGTACCATCCAACACAATGTCATTCCAGTGCCTGTCCGCCGAGGCGCCCCGCACGAAGACTTGTGATTGGCGTACGTCCTCGTGAGCCAACTCTCTTATGAAGAACCTCAGTCCGCCAGCGGATTATGATTCCGGCATCACAAATCCAGTAAGAGTATTGAGCGATTTCCTACGGATTCACCGGAGGCGGTCCTCCAATAAAGAGAAAGTTTATCATATATGTTAAATCTGAAATATCAATGATGAAATCAGCATCAAGATCGCCTGATTGAACTGTCGGGAGCGGCGCAAGACTTATGAAGAGAAAGTCAATTAGTCTAGTTAAATCAGATATATCGATAAGGCCGTCATTGCTATAATCACAATCTCCGCGCAGAATCCCTTTTGTCGCGGCCCATCCGCCAATCGCCAGCAGAGGGTAGCTGGTAACGTCGGTCACAATCTCAGGAGTAAAGGAGCCAATTGTCACAGACTGCACGGGACTTGAAAGTCCCCCCAGCGCGAACTTCCCTGTCGTACAATAGAGCCTAAGCACCTCGCCGTTTCCAACTGCAAGATTTGGCGCGCCGCCGCCGTTATTGGCTGTCAATTGATATGTGTAGCGATGATTGAGTGGATCGGAAGTCATAACGGTTAGAGCTTCGAAATAATTTGTTCTGCTTCCGAGTCGCACTGAATCCAGTGTCACCGGAACCTGACTTTGACCGACTTCAAACGGAATGATGATACTATTGAGTGCCTGTGAGTTATTCAAGCGAACCGGTATGACAATCTTTTGACCGGCAAAGACCGAATCTTTGGCGAAAGACAATGTGTCACCAAGGGCCACAATGTAACTTGCCCGTTCGATGGTAAGTGGTCCGGCGCTCGTCTGTACAGTCATCGAAATCGTATACGAGCCGGGATTTTGAAAAATGTACGTCGGGTTTTGAGCAGAGGAACTGTCTCCATTGCCAAAAGACCAGAGCCACGAGGTCGGGCTGAGCGTCGAGCTTGCTGTAAAATTTACTGTAAGCGGCGCGTTTCCTATTAAATCATCGGCAGCCCACTGGGCTCCCCAGGTAGACGCGGCCAGAGTGTTTATTATTCCTGAGCCATAGGTATTATCAGGAGTTGCTGCTTTCGATGCCGTTTCCATCATTGATTGACGAATCAAGGCAGGCGTGAAGGTCGGGTGGGCTTGGATAAGCAGACATGCAGCGCCCGCAACCAGTGGACAGGAAAGGGAGGTTCCGCTCGGTGAGGCGTAGCTGGTTGTGCTTGTTGCCGATGCGGCATAGGTTGAGACCCCGCGGGCGCAGACCTCGGGTTTGATGCGGCCATCAAACGTCGGTCCGCGCGATGAAAAACTCGCAATGACTCCAGATGAATTGACAGCGCCCACCGAAATCATGTCGAAGGCATCAGCAGGAGCAGAAAGGGTGCCTGCGGCTGGTCCGCTATTTCCCATGGAATTACACAAGACAATCCCCATGCCCGACGCCAGATTCGCCGCTTGGGTAATAATCGCGGTCAGTCCGTTCATATCTGCATAGGTATAGGAAGCCTGCGGGGCATCGAAATCAAAATAGCCCAGCGAGGAAGTTATGACATCGACTCCGACAGAATCTGCAAACTCAAGCGCGGCGACCCAGTCGTCTTCTTCGGTATGGGTTTCAGACCGAACATCTTCGGTTTTACAGAGGATGAAATTTGCCTTGTAGGCCGGGCCGTAGATCGAGCCGTCTCTTTGACCGCCTGAAGTCGACCAGGTATATGTTCCATGGTCCCATGCGCTTGCGACATCGGCCCCTTCGTTTGAGGTATTGCCATCATTGAATACAAAATCGTACTCGGCTAACAGACGGCCCTCGGAAAGGGCCAATGCGAACGCCTGATGGCTTTTCCGGAAACCAGTATCGAATACGCCCAATGTCACACCGGTACCATCAATTCCCTCGGCATGCAATTGCGGGACATTGATCTGATTTAACTGTGCAAGTGAGTTGCCGTAGTTAAGCGCATTGGGCGAAGCAGATGCAGGCGGCTGGGTGTCGCTTCGGTCGCTCTCAGACGGAAGTTGGTCTTTTTTGTAAATATGGACAGGAGTGACTTTGGCAACATAGGGAAGAGCCGCGACCTGTTCAAGTTGGGACATGGGGATATCAAATGACGCCGCATTTAGCCAACGGGATATTCTCCGCAATTCGCCTGAAAACTGTTCAATCCCTCCAATGTAGTTGGTGGAGACCGGAAGATCGGCAAAGACAACTTTGTCCAATCCAACTTTTGCGCGGCGTTTTAATGAACGCGGCTCTATGGTTACAGCTGTCGATGCAGCTTCAAAACCGCGACGGCTATCAATCTCTTTGTCGGTAAAGAAAATCCAGACTCTGGCCGTTGCGCTGTTGCGGCTTGCCAGAAACGATTTTGTGCGGGCGTCAAGCGACTCGGCTTGTTTTGGTGTCGCGACAGCCTGTGATTTCAGTGCATCCGGAAGGGCATCTGCCGAGACATTGCCGATCGGACCTGTGGTTACTGAGAGAAGAAGTGTAGCAATAGAAACAAGTTGCCGAACTCGGACAGGCGTCATAGAAAATCCTTTCAAACGGAATCACCTTATAGAAGGCATAACAACTGAAATGCCAACTCTGTGCAGATGATACAATTTATGCCGATCATTGATTTTGTCAATGCTTAACTCATGACCAAGAAATATGGGAGTGTGCCCATAGTTTTGATTTTGAAGTTGCGTCGGGGTTGACTTGAACGCAGCAACCATAGGCCAAAACCCACGCCGAATCTCTTATGCGGCAAGGAAGTAGACGAAGATCAATGGAACGATAGCCGGAATCTTCCCGGAAGGCACAGTTCATGCTTATTCTCTGAATTGGTATAGACTGGCCTGTCTGCGTTTTGAGGCAATCGCAAGCCAGCAATTGAATGGGACAAAAGTCAATCCAAAAGAAGGTGTTATATGAGTAGACTCAGAACAAACGATTGCAAAGGTATGACAATTATCGAGCTTATGGCTGCGGTGGTTGTTGTCGGTATTGTTGCGGCAATGGCGGTTCCGCGTTTTGAAATTGCTTTTGAACGAATGGGAGCCCGCTCGGCCAATAGAGACCTGAACTCCGTTCTTAAATTGGCGCGCTCCACAGCCATCTCGGACAAACAACCGACTGGTGTTTACTTTGATGCTGATAACCATACCTATACAATATTTAAAGACTTTATCAACACTGGCGGCCAGGATTTTGTTAGCGGCGACTCAGCTATCCGCACCGACAGCCTGCCCCCAGATTTCTCACTGTTATTGACCGACGTTGAAAATGACGTCATAATCTTCAGGCCCAACGGGTCGGCGAAGTTCGTTGGAAGGGGAAATATTTTCACTTATGTGGCAACAGACAATATTAATTCGCTCGCAAGTCACAATATCCTGGCGTCGACCGGACGCGTTCAGTCAAATAGTTACTACTACTAATAAAGAAAACGGAAACACTTCCTGCCGGATATGACCGGAAAGTCTTTCCAATGATGACGTGAACCCCTCAGCATGACAGCTGGGGGTTTTTTTTGACAAGAATCCGCAATCCCTCGCAAGACAGGGTTAAGTCCAAGCTTGTGTATTCCGATAGAGTAACAAAGAAAGACGTCGATCTCGCGCCGTTTTCCCATCCCTGCTCAAGACACGGGCAGTAAGAAACTCGAGATGACGGGTTAATTGCTGATAAAGTTTGCCGATACATGGCATGTGAAATGGAACGAAGCCCAAATGAAGAAAAAATTGATAGTTAACGATAAAGAGTAACCTTATGTTGTTTTCGCGCAAGAACAAAAGTATCGCTGGTCTCGACATCGGGGCCAGTTCAATCAAGTTAGTCAAGCTCGACCACACCAAGGGCGGCTATTCGATCTCTGCAATTGGCATACGAGAACTTCCTCCAGAAGCGATTGTCGCCGACGAAATCAGAGACCGCGAAGCCGTCATTTTCAACATCCAGTCGCTCATTGACCAAACTGATCCGAGTATTAAGGATGTTGTCGTCTCAGTATCAGGACACAGCGTCATCACTGACAAATTCACCATTGACAAGAAGACCGGCCCCGAAGCCGAGCAGGCCATTCTCTTTGAAACCGAACAGCGGGCTCCGTTTGATGTCGATGATGTGACCCTCGATTACCATGTGATTCGCACCGACGATGACATCAACAAGATGGACGTCCTGCTCGTCGCCGCCCGAAAAGAATACCTTAAGATGTATCTGGAGCTTATCGAAGACTGCGGCCTTCGTCCCGTTATTGTTGATGACGATGCCTTTGCTATTTTGAACGCCTACGAAGGAAATTATGATATCGATCCCGCCCGCTTAACCGCGCTTGTCAATATTGGGCACGATGTCACGAATATCACATACATAGCAAACGGCTTGTTTACCTCAACCCGCGATGTCTCAGCCGGAACAAGAGAAATTTTCAATGCCGTTCAACGTGAATTCCGTCTCAATCCCGAATTGACTGCAAAGGCGCTGAAAGGTGAAATGACGGAGACCATTGACCAGGACATGTTCAAGGCCACCATAATTTCAGCAACCGATGAACTTGTCTCGGGCATTGAGCTGGCCTTTTCCTATTTCAAATCGCAGAACAAAGTCGACGCAATAGATTGGATTGTCCTCTCCGGCGGAGGAGCGTTGCTGCCCTATATGCCCGAGTACCTCCAGTCAAAACTAAATATACCTCTTGAACTGGCCAATCCGCTCAGAAATGTCGATTACGATCCGGAGCTGTTCCAATATCTTCAACCGGAAAAAATTGCGCCATTGCTGGCTGTGTCGGTAGGGCTGGCTATGCGGAAGGTAAGGTAAGCGACAATGATAGAAATTAATTTACTTCCCAAAGACTACCTTAAAGGATCCGGCGCATTTTCGTTCGGCAAGACCGGTATCTATGTCACTGCGGGAGCAATCGGACTTATCGCGGTACTCGCCGGGCTGACTTTCTTCCAGATCCACAAACTTGCGGAACTCGCAGACAACATGGAGCGGGCGAATCAGCGCGCAGCCATGCTTCAGAGAGACATTCAGCTTGTCGATGGCCTGAGCGATGTGAAAGTGAAAATTACCCAGCGAATGAATGCAGTCGAAGAGCTCGATCGCCACCGAACTGCCTGGGTTCGAATTCTGGAGAATATTGCCAGCAATATGCCGGAATTCGTCTGGCTGGCATCGTTTAAAGAAGATGATGATTCAAAACCGGCCGAGAAAACATCCAAGAATAAGAATCCAGCTCCAACTGAAGAACAGACCCCGGCCCCTGTCCAGGCATCCGTGCCTGCGGGTCCAAAGGTGATGCAGATTCAAGTTGAAGGCTACGCCTTTACATTGAATTCACTCGCCGCCTTCATGATCAAGATGATGCGCTCTGATTATTTTGAGAATGTGGAACTCGTCTCAAGTCAGGAAAATAAGTTCGATGAAAATGAAAAGGCATACCAGTTTGTCGTAAGCTGCAACCTTCACTATCTCTCGGATGAAGACCTTAGAAAACAATTATCGCAGGCTGAAGTGTCAGAAACAGCCAAGACGGACACGACCAGCCAAAAGAGTCTAAACTAGGAGTATGGCCAAATGGATTTGAAAGATTCAAAAACTCAAAAAATGATGATAGGCGCACTCGCCTTGTTTATAGTGGTCTACTTCTGGTACTCACGCGTCTATTCCCATTACAATGCGGAAATATCGATCAAGAACCAGGAGTTCGAAACCATCACGACCAATCTTCGCAATGTCGAAATGAAGGCTAAATCACTCGACGCCCTCAAGCTCGAGTATACCGACCTGCTCAAGCGTTACGAAGAAATTGAAACTCTTTTGCCCGAAGTCAAACAGCTTCCGTCGATGCTTGTTCAGCTCCATACGGCTTCATCGCTGACCGGCACGAGAATTGTCAAAGTCCTGCCGCGTCCGGTTGCCTCTGCCGAGTTTTATAATGTTGCTTCGTTTGAAATCGAAATGACCGGTACATACCATGATTTCGGATCCTTCATTGGCTATGTCGCCAATTTTCCTTTTATAGCCAACATATCCGGCATGGATATCAAAGCCCAGAAGATTGTTATCTCGAAGGCCAATACAGAAGAGAGTAACCAGCGGGAAGTTGGCCGAAAACAGGAGACGATGACTGCGACATTTGTGCTTTCCACATACTTTGTTAAAGAAGAAGAGCGGCTCGCCGAGCTGAGCCTGTAGGAGTAAGTTATATTATGAAGAAATTGTTTTCGATCCTCTGCCTGCTCATGCTTGTTGCGCTCGATAATGCCAATGCCTCGCGAGTGACCAGCGTCGAGTTGAGCTACCTAAACGGCGCCACCGTCGCAAAGATCGGCATCGATGGCCCTATCCGGTTTACCCATCAGACGGAAGTTGCCAAAGACGGCAAATCCGACCGCGTGATTGTTGATATTTTGGCGGCTACGCACGAGCTGGGGCAAAAAGAATTTGTCAATTTGCCTGTCACACCAGTGACCTCGATTCGGACAAGCCAGTATTCGGCTTCGCCTGAACAGGTAGTCCGAATTGTATTTGATCTGAATAAGGCTTCTTTATATAAAGTAGATTCAGACAGCAAATCTATCAGCGTGATGTTCACAGACAACACTGTTCAGCCCTTTCCTGTCTGGAGCAGCCAATCCTCTATTACGCCGATTCTTCCAGACGTCAAGCCGAGTCCGGCGACGATCGCAAAGTCCGCCGTGGTGGATCCCATTCCGCCAGTAAGCCTGTCGGCGAGGGCCGCGCATCAAAATAAGGCGATGACCAGCGACCGTCTGTCATCGCTGGGCGTTGTTGCTACAACCCCGCCTAATCCAAAGCTTCCGACTACCCCGCCATCGGTTACCCAAAATCCGAATCCGACACCAAAAGTAACGCCGCCTGTTACGGCTTTGAGAGACTCACCAGAAATGCTTGATATGAAGCCGATCGCAGAAAACCCGGCGAAAGTAACAAAGCCAGCCACCACCCCGAATGTAATTACGCCGCTGTCACCAGCTCCCGCGAACACGCCAGCGAATACGACAGCAACGGTCACACCAAAGATAACTCCTTTGCCAGTTCCGGTAGCAACGGAAAAACCGTTGGGCCAAACACCGGCAGATAAACCGACCACGGTACTTGTGAAGAATCCCTCTCCTTTGGTCCCGGCAAAGCCATCATCGCAAACGCCCATGGTTACTGAGAACAAACCGTCTGTAACAACCAAGCCGCCGGTAGTTGTCTCTGCAAAGCCGGTTGATAATGAGCCGCTTGCGACTCCGGTCTCTGGAACTGCGATGCCCAGCATACCGATACCATATCCCGGCGCGACCAAGACGTCTGTGGTAGCGCAAACGGCATCTACTCCAAATAAACCAGCGACAACAATTCCGAAGCCCACGGCTCTAAATGATAAAACGGTCAATGCACCAATCGTAACGAAAAACGATCCGCTACCGATACCGGTTCAGAAGAAAGAAGTTTCGCCAACACCGTCTCCAATACCTAATGGCGCCTCATCACCAGTCGTTTTTGCGCCGAAGCCTATAAACATGCCGGTCACAACGGTTGCCACCTCACTAAAGAGTGAACCGAAGCCGTCACCTGCGACTGTCCCTTCAGGAACCCCTATTACAGGTGTTCCGCCGGTGACAGGAACACCTATCAAGTCCAAATCCGAAGTGATCGAGCTAAAGCCGACTGTAGTATCGCCTCAGCCTTCCGTGCATGGCCCCTCTCTTCCTATGAATACGATTCCAGAGATGGCTCACGACGCCAACAAATCTGGGCTTCCTATAAATAAGCCTGTCGGTATCACAAAAACCGACACCGAAATCACACCATCGGCATCGACTCCGTCTGCCAAGCCAAAAGTCATGAAAGCTGATACAACCTTGGAAGATGATTCATGGTCACATGAACTCGCGGTAAGTCCTGCGGAAGCATTTAATGACAAAGACGAAGATGCCTTGACAAGCAAGCCGCTTACATCACGTTTTCGCCGCGACGCGACCTCCAACAAACTCAAGGGAACAATGATTGCTGAATTCCCGCAACGATTGGTAATAAAGTACCACCAGGCAGGGAATCGTGATCCATTCGCTACCCTGATTAATGACAACCAGACGTATAACAGCCCGATGGAACAGCGCATTCCCAACGTCGAAGGACTCAAGCTGGTGGGTGTAATTGAGTCGCCATCGCGTGAGACAAATAGGGCCTTGTTCGAAGATAAAGACGGCTACAGCTATATTCTGAAAAGCGGCGACAAAGTCCGCAATGGATATGTCCTGAGAGTTGAAAGCGATCAGGTTTTCTTCCAGGTCTTTGAATATGGCTGGAGCAGAACGCTCGCTCTGAAAATAGACGAATTTTAATGAAAGGCTGGTGCTGATATGAAACGGTTACGTCCCCTTAAATTCAAATTGCTGGTTGGCCTGATTGTGCCTATCGTGGGCCTGCTGGGTTCAGTCTTGGCGCAGGAAGTTAAAGATCCTTCCATGCCAATCAAGAGCGTTCAGTTCCAATCGGCTGAAATCCGCTCGGTGCTGACATTCCTTGCCGACTACGGTGGCGTCAACGTTGTTGTCTCTCCAAAAGTCACAGGAACAGTCACAATCAAGCTGACCGATGTTTTGTGGCGCGATGCAATGGAAATTATCGGTTCCACCTATGACTTGGCCGTAGTCGATGCCTCACAGGGCTACATCCGCGTATTATCAGCCGAAGACTATCGTCACGAAGTTTCGGAAAACAACAAGCACGAGCAAGAACAGCGGACACTTGTTCCATTAGAGACTAAAATTGTCAAAATCTCGAATTCGACCTCGGATGATATAGTCAAGGCAGTCAAATCACTTTTGACCGAACGCGGCCAAGCCACAAGCGATGTCCGCTCCAATTCTATTATCCTTCAGGAAGTGCCCAGCAATATTCCGTCGGTACTGGATTACGTATCGGCTCTTGATCAACCAGCCAGGCAGATCAAGATCTCAGCCCAGCTTCTCGAAGTTTCATCCAACGGACTTCGGGAGCTTGGAATTGACTGGTCGGCAGGCGGAACATTTGTTACCAATAGCGGCCGTGTGATCGACCAGACCGGTGAAGTCAGCACCGCCAGAGTTACCAACCCAGCCGGAGTCTATTCGCTCTCCGCGCTTCAGAATGGCTGGACGGTTGAAGCGGTCGTTCAGGCCGTCGTCACCAGCGGTAAAGGCAAAATCATCGCCCACCCAGAGATTACAACAATTGAGAATAAAGAGGCTCGCATACAAATGGGACAAAAGGTTCCGATCAAGCAGTTCGATGCTTCCGGTAACCTTGTTATCAAGTTCGAGCAGGTGGGAACAATTTTGGTTGTCACGCCCCATATCACAGCCGAAAATCAAATTCTCATGCACCTCAAACCAGAGCGCTCGACCTATGCCTTCGATCCGAACGGCGTTATCATCAATACCAACAACGCCGAAACCAATGTCATCGTTTCCAACGGCCAGACGGCCGTTATTGGCGGGTTGACCACTCAGGACGAAGTCATTTCAGAGACTGGTGTGCCGGTACTCAAAGATATACCGATTCTCGGCAATCTTTTCAAATTCAGCCAGAAGAAAAACGAAAGCCGCGACCTGGTTATCTTTGTTACACCGACAATTGTCGATGCCGACCTAGCTTTGAAGAATTAGTCCGAGAGAGAATACTTTTCCGAAACGCCTCTGATTCATAGTCAGAGGCGTTTTTTATTGTAAATAATTTTGGCCTTTCAGCCGATACCTACATAAGGAAATACCGGATAGTAAAAAATGATTGAAATATTCAATAATACACGTACAGGAGTCGTTATGACAAACAAGCTTTTTCGATCCGTGTCCGCAAGCGCGGCAGTGATCGCCGTAGGCGCCGCTTTGATGCTTCCCGGCTGTAGCTCAAAAAGCACCACCAACACATCAGACCCGCAGGCGACCAGCACTATTAATCTCGCGGCAAGTCCGACATCAATCAACAATGGTGAGACATCAGTCGTCGAAGCAACGGTCGTGCTCGGGACAGCTCCGATGCCGAATACCGCAGTGGTCTTCAGCGCGAGTCCTTCAACGGTTGGCTATTTTTCACCCGTATCCGACACCACCGATGCCTCAGGCGTGGCCGCTACAATCTTCACGGCCACAGGCTCAGGGGCTGTGACCATCACCGCAAGTATCGCCGGTGGCACCGTCACCAAAACGCTTGGTCTATCGGTCGCTCAGGCTGGAGGCGGCAGCGGAACCGGAAATATCAATGTGTCGACTTCGCCAAGTTTATTGCTGGCCAATGGGGCTGACACCTCGCGAATCACGATTGCTGTGCGCGACGCTATCGGTCAGACCGCGCCGGATTCGACGGTAATCAAAGTTACCGCCGGAGAGAAGTTTGTTGACATCGACGGCAATGGCTACTGGTCAAACGGAATTGACTCGCTTGTTTTTGATGCCAACGCAAACGGTCAGTGGGACGCGCTTGGATTGGTCCCTTCGATTGTTTACACGACCGGCGGTGCAGGCGCGGCCAATGTAAACTATATTTCGGGCAATGATGCCTTTACGGTTTACATCAAAGTTACCGTCGCGGATAACGGAATAACCGGCTCAGCCGAAGTCCAGCTTCAGCTCTCTCCGAACGCAACTATGAATTCGATATTCTTATCTTCTGATTCAACAAATCTGGTCGTCAAACAGACTGGCGGTATCGAAACCGGCATGGTCAGAGCGACCGGATATGATTTTAATGGCAATCGAGTACCCGAAGGCTTGACAATCAACTTTGTCATACTCGATGGTCCTGGTGGCGGGGAACGACTTGGAAATACCGGATATGGTCCATACACTGCAGTAACAAACTCACAGGGTGTCGCGACAGTCGGCTTGCACTCAGGCACTGCCTCCGGTACCGTCCGAATTCGCGCCTATTCCGATACCGTGCTTTCAAATGCAACCCAGGTCCTTATTTCTGCCGGGCCGCCCCAGTACGCGGTAATTGGCGCCGAGGACATAAACGTTCCCTATTGGTATGTCGTCAATCGTGAAAACAAGGTCGTAGCTGTCATTTCAGATGTCTATCTCAATCCGGTCGCTGACAACACAGTTGCATATTTTAGCACGGATGAAGGCTCAATGAAGTCCCATGAAGACCGCACTCATGATTTGGAAGGGCGCGTTGGCTCGGTTTGGTTCTCCGGAAATAATGTCCCTAGCGCAAATGGTATCGTTCTCATACGGGTCGAGACCTCCGGCGGGGCAGTCGCCGACACCTCCTATTTCTATAATTCAGGATATACAACTGTCATGACAGTCTTCGGCAACCCGGCTTCAATTCAGGCCGATGGAGTCGCCAAAGCGTATGTGACAGTTATTGGTGTTGATGTAAACGGCAACCCGGTACATGGCGGCACACCATTTGAGGGCGAAGCAAACTATCTTTCAGTCTCCGGTGGAGTATTCGAAGACGGCGTCTCAAGTTCATCTGACCGAGTGACGCTCGTATCTACTACCCTTGACGTTGATTATTCATTGACAGGCGGCAATGACAATGGAATCGGAGCCACGGATGTTGTTTCGTTCTGGGCGGGCTCCGGTGCCTCGACCAGCTTCAATATCTCCCTCCTGACTGGAAACGCCTATGGCGGTAAATCAAGCGCCGGCGGCCCATCGACAGCCGCAGTCGGCGAAACAATTGACATCAACGCCGCTATTGCTGACCGCTGGGACAATCCACTGGGTGACCATACCCTTATCATGACGGCTTCGAGTGGGACCGTTACCGGAGCCACACAGGAGACCAACGGATATGGAGAAGCGACCGGCTTCCGCTGGACCCCTTCCGATACCGGATCGTTCAATATCGTTATCACCGATATCGATCCCCGCGGCGGTATTATTTTGACCAAAAAGATTGCGGTCGAATAAAAACGAATAGTAGATTCGCTCTTAAACCGGAGCAGGTCAAAAACCTGCTCCGGTTTCTTTTTGTTCTTCCTCTCACCGGTAGAATTACCTACATTCCGAATATGACTACTCAGTCTATGATTGTTGCCCAAGTCTCCGAAACGATCTTTGACAGATTTCTCCGGTCTGCGGAGTTGTATGAAGATACGATATTATTCAAAGCCGATGGAGGCAGAGGACAGTCATATACCTATTCAGGAGTAAAAGAACGTGTCCAGCGATTGTCGGCCGGTTTGATGTCCGACTCATACATTGACCAGCCCGAAATCGGTCTCCTTTCAGAAAACAGACCCGAATGGGGAATTGCCTACCTTGCAATTCTCGCAGCAGGGAAAACGGTCGTTCCTATTGACAGCAATCTCAAGGAAAATGAGATTATGCATATTGTCAGACATTCAGGTATCAAATCTCTTTTCATTGCTGAAAGCTTCGAGCCGCTCTTTCAAAAAATGGAAAAGTCACCATCACTGTTTGTCATGAGCAACGATTCTGACCAGAGCTGGTCGCGGCTTGAATCTCTGCGCCCAAGCACAAGAAATATCTCTCGTCAGAATGTTGCCGTGCTTATCTATACATCAGGAACTACGGGCTCACCGAAAGTTGTAATGCTCACCCATGCCAATATTCTCCATAATCTCCAGGGAATCTCGCAGGCGATTCCCTTTGACCGGCAGGACATATTTCTTTCGATTCTGCCGCTCCATCACACCTTTGAGGCAACCTGCGGTTTTCTGACACCCCTTATGGCAGGAGCAAGTATTGTCTTTGCCCGGTCGCTCAAATCAAAAGAAATTCTCGAAGACATTTCCGCTAATGGTATAACTGTAATGTGCGGTGTACCGTTGCTGTACGATAAAATGTATCATTCCATGATGCGTTCAATCAATGCCGCGCCCACAATCAAAAAAATTCTTTTCAAAGTATTGTTTTTTATCTCTGGCGCGGGATGGGGGCTGGGACTTCACTTGGGCAAACCTCTGTTTTCCTCGCTCCGCAAAAAAGCGGGACTCCAATCAATCCGCATGTTTGTCTCCGGCGGAGCCGCGCTCCATGCCGAGGTCGCCCGTTTTTTTAATTTTATCGGATTTGATTTTTTTCAAGGATATGGCATGACCGAATGTTCCCCGGTAATTTCAATGAACAAGCCGGGCGACATTAAGTTTGGATCGGTCGGGAAACCGCTTCCAAATCTTGAGGTAAGAATGGAGCCGGTCGGAGATTCCGATGTTGGCGAGATTCTCATCAGAGGGGGTAGCGTCACACCCGGTTACAAAGATAATCCTGGACTCACCAAAGAAACAGTTCGCGATGGCTGGCTGCACAGCGGTGATCTGGGTTGTTTTCGTGGCGGCCACCTTTGGATAACCGGCAGGGCCAAAAACGTTATTATTTCCTCGGCTGGAAAAAATATTTACCCGGAAGAACTTGAGGAGAAACTGTTGGCCTCGCCGTATGTTATGGAAGTAGTGGTTGTCGGTCGGACGAAATCCGGCAAACAGGGGGAAGAGCCAGTGGCTCTAATTATTCCGGACATCGATCTCTTTTCGGCAGAATTTGGAGAAGAACTGAAAGGGGATATGGGTACAATCAGAAAGGTGATTTCTGGAGTCGTCTCAGCGTCGAACCAGCAACTTTCTGACTATAAACGCATCGCCGATTTCGAGATACAGTTGTCCGAGCTTGAAAAAACCTCGACAAAGAAAATAAAGCGTCATATATATGCCAATCGGTTCAAACATTCTCAATGAGGGTAAAGCGTGAAAGTAAAAGCTCTTGAGCTCATAAAAGATCAGCTTCGGATCATAGACCAGACCCAGCTACCTGACCGACTTGTTTACCGTGATCTCTACGACTACAAACAAGTCATTTACGCCATCAAGCGACTCGAGATCCGGGGCGCTCCGGCAATCGGGATTGCCGCTGCCTACGGCATCGCCATGGCGGTCAGACAATCTGGTCGAAGCGGGCTTGCTCAGATAAGGCAATTTAGCGAGGAGTTCAAATCCTCGCGTCCGACCGCCGTAAATCTTTTTTGGGCTGTCGATCGCATAGTGGCAGCGGTAGCCCAAAGCGCGCAATCCTCGCACGAAGAGATTGTCAAGCTCCTCTGGAGCGAAGCCATCGCCATTCATGACGAAGACAAAGAAATGTGCGAGCGCATCGGAAAGTATGGAATGGATCTGGTGCGCGATGGCGATACTGTGCTCACTCATTGTAATACTGGCGCTTTGGCAACTGGCGGCATTGGCACCGCCCTCGGTATAATCTATTGCTGCCGCGATGCAGGAAAGAATATCAGAGTCTTTGCCGACGAAACCCGTCCGGTTCTTCAGGGGTCTCGCCTCACTGCGTGGGAACTGAAACAGGAAGGGATCGATGTCACCCTTATATGTGACAACACCGCCGGCATGCTTATGCGCCAGGGAAGGGTCTCGATGGTAATTGTGGGCGCGGACAGGATTGCCCGCAACGGCGACACGGCGAACAAAATCGGTACCTATAGCCTGGCGGTTCTCGCCAAAGCGCATAATATTCCCTTTTACATTGCGGCGCCATCTTCGACATTTGACCCCGGCATTCCTACGGGTGACTTTATTGTAATCGAGGAACGATCCCCAGAAGAAATTACTGAAGGATTCGGGCGGCGAACAGCCCCTAAAGACATTCCGGTCTATGCCCCTGCATTCGATGTCACCCCGAATGAACTGATCTCGGCTTTTATTACCGATGAAGGAATCAAACCAGGTGGACGAGACTTGTCCGCTCAGGTATCTCGCAGAATCGGGGAAGTCAATAAGCGCTAAGATTCGACATCGTATGAAAGCAGTCATTCGTAAATTCAAAGCTATCTCGGCTCTTCACCTTGATCTGTTCAAAGCTGAATCAATAACACCGCCTCCGCCAGCGACGATTTATGCCAAAATAAAAGAATACGCCCTGCCGCCAAAAGCAATTAGCATATCCGCACCTGCAGTAGCCCGGGCTGAACTTCCTTCGATAAGTGAACTCCATGATTTGTTCGACCGGCTCAATATGCTGTTTTTCGACGGTGCGCTTCCCAAACAGCGCATCGAATATTCGGATCGGATGATGATGGCTGGTTCCTATACGCCTTCGCGAAAGCTTATCAAAATCGGACGACGCTATCATGACGTCTTTCCCGATGAATTCGAAGACACGCTCAAACACGAAATGATTCACATTATTCACTTGCGCCACAACACGGCTTTTAAAAAAGAAGCCGCCCGCGTGGGAACTTCTCTTAGGGCAAATTTTCATCCTTCGCTTCGCAAACCGCCGCGTTACACCTATGTCTGCGGAAACTGCAAACGAGAATTTCCGCGTCAGAAACAATTTCGAATGGCTTCCTGCGGGCGATGTTCAGTTGGACGACGTTTCGACCCTCGATTCAAATTGACACTTAAATCAAATCACAAGAAAGCATAAGCACATGTTTTGAATATAACTTAGGAGTTTGGGAGGGCGGGTCCGTCTCCGAACCCGCCAATTCTCCTGTAAACCCTACCGATAAAACCGTTACCACCACCCATTTCTAAAACTTGACAGCGCATTTCCAAACCCCTATCCATACACCGTTGAATAATCGCACAGAGCTTCGAATCGTCTTGTGTTCTGTGTGAGTGGGAGCGCTGTTTGAAGAATGGCCGGGTAGATAGAGAAGGGAGAGAGCATGAATTTTAGAGCGCTGGTTGCGGAGTTCATTGGAACATTCGCCTTGATTTTTGTGGGTGTGGGCGCAATTGCGGTCGATGACATAATCGGCGGAGGTTCGGGGCTGGTTGGAATTGCCTTGGCCCATGGCCTGACAATCGCTGTTTTTGCAAGCGCTGTGGGGGTTATCAGCGGCGGCTATTTTAATCCGGCCGTCACGCTTGGAGCGTTTCTTGGGAAGCGAATCGATCTTCAAAGCGCTGTCGCTTATTTTATTGTGCAGTGCCTTGGCGCGATTTTTGGAGCCATTATGCTAAAGATGGTCATTCCCGAAGCCGCTCTTGCCACTGTCAACATGGGTATCCCGGCTATAAACGCCGCCGCTGGTGTGACAACGACAATGGCGCTCATCTGCGAGATCATCCTGACATTTTTTCTTGTTGTTGTCATCTATGGCACAGCCTTCGACTCGCGTGCGCCGAAGGTCGGTGGACTTTTCATCGGGCTGGTCATCACACTTGATATACTCGTCGGCGGTCCAATTTCCGGGGCGGCTATGAATCCTGCGCGCCACCTTGGCCCGGCCCTGCTCGGCGGAGGATTTGAAAATGCCTGGGTTTACTGGGTCGGGCCGCTTATCGGAGGTGCGCTCGGTGGGTTAGTGTATCACAATTTTCTTGAGAAGAAATAATTTGAAGGCGTATGGAATTATCCAATGATCGAAGAACAGCACCGGCTCGCGGTGATGGGCCGCATACACAAAATCCCCATCGTGTCTGCCTTGAATCTTCGCATTGAAGAATTAGACAAGGGAATCTGCCGCGCAATAATGCCGCGAGATACCCGCTACGACGGCATCTTCGAATCGACTCATGGCGGACTGCTCATGACGGTCGCAGATACAATCTCCTGCTTTGCGATTCTCACAATGACCAAGGCTGATGAGATTCTGACCACTACAGATATGGGGATACGTTTTCTCGCCCCCTGTCTGACAGACTTGACAGCCGTCGCGCGTGTGATAAAACTGGGAAGAACCATTTGCCCTGTCCAGATAGACCTGTCCGACAGCGCCGGCAAGCCGGTTGCAATTGCCCAGGTCGCATACATGCGCCTTGAAAGTATGCCGAAAAGATGATCCACAGCCGCGCAATATGAATCAGCCGAACACACCCGCGTCGACCAGTTCTCAAAGAGTCTACAAATACTATGATTTGATCATGGCCCTTTTTGTGACTGTTTTGCTCTGCTCGAATCTGATTGGTCCGGCCAAAATCTGGTCAATCGGCGGTTATTCATTCGGAGCGGGAATTCTCTTTTTTCCGATAAGCTACGTCTTTGGCGATATTCTCACCGAAGTTTACGGCTATGCCCGCGCCAGAAAAGTTGTATGGGCTGGCTTTGGCGCGCTCCTTTTTGCCTCGCTCATGTCATGGGTCGTGCTGAAACTTCCGCCGGCAGAAAGTTGGAATGATCAGAAAGCTCTTGAGACTGCCTTCGGCTCGACGTCTCGAATTATTGTGGCCTCAATGACCGCCTATTCTGTCGGTGAGTTCTGTAACTCCTTTGTATTGGCTAAACTGAAACTCTACACCAAAGGAAAATTCCTCTGGCTCCGTGCGCTTAGCTCAACAGTCGTCGGCGCCGGGATTGACTCCGCTATTTTTTACCCGGTGGCATTTTACGGCGTCTGGTCAAATGAAAGTGTTGTGGCGGTGATGTTTGGAAACTACGCTCTGAAAGTTTTATGGGAAGTTCTTGCCATGCCTTTTACGTATAAAATTGTCAGATTTTTGAAGGCAAAAGAGCACGAAGATTATTTTGACTGGAAGACAGACTTTACACCGTTTTCGATTAAGACTTAATGATTCATTTGTGCATCAATGAAACTGTCAGAAGAGAGCTCCTAGTTAAGTCGACAACATCTGACGGGACTGTTAAATTGAACAGTGTGAGAGAGCGTTGGTTAATGACTACAAAAAAATACTTGCATAAAAGCTAAATAAGGTTACCTTTTCGTGTCTTTGATTAAGGAGGGATTACGAAAATCAGATATCTCATAACCAAGCACGTCCTAGTGTTGCTTCTTGCTGGTTACCTTCTGCAGTCTGACATTGCGTTCTCAACTCCTCTCGATTCTACTTCCAAATATGTTCCAGGGGTCATTCGAATTCGCCTAAGCAAGCTGGCTGTAGACAGCAGTAGTTTCCAGATCAAAGGATCAATCATAAGAACAGGCAATACTGGTCTCGATTCTGTCGATCAAGTCCTTTACTCTTATGGCATGCGCGAGGTAAGCGCTCAATTATTTAAACCAGTCGATGAGAAGTTGTCCGAAGAGTTTGGACTCAACAGAGTTTTTACTATTGCAGTTGACTCAATTGCCGACATCGAATCGTTAGCAGTCGATTTGGCGGCTTTGGGTGGAATTGAATATGCTGTTCCGGATTGGTACGGGAAATTTGCTTCTACGCCTAACGATCCTATGTTCAATTCTAACTGGGGGCATCGCAACACAGGACAGCTAAATGGTACTCTTGGTTTTGACTGCAATACGGATTTGGCATGGGATAAGGCTCAAGGCCATGGTGATTCATCAATTATTATCGCTATTCTTGACAGTGGTGTTGATACGCTCCATCCTGATTTGCGTCTTGTGCGCGGTTATAACTACGGTGACAATAACCCATATGTAATGGATCTCTTCAGACATGGCACCTGTGCGGCAGGAATAGCGGCTGCAATTGCAAACAATTCTATTGGAGCGGTTGGAGTAGCAGGTGGCTGTAGTATTATGCCGATGAAGGTCTCGTCTGGGGCAAGTGGAAGTCCTATTTCGAGTGCAGTAGTAAATGCAATCATTCATGCTGCCGACAGCGGCGCAAGAGTGATATCGATGAGCATATCTCTTCCAGCAGACTCAATTCTCGAGAGCGCCATCAACTATGCGTATAGCAAAGGAGTCGTGTTGCTGGGAGCGACCGGCAACGTGGGGATAAATGACGGGTCTGTACCAGACGCTGTGTTGTACCCGGCGAAGTATCCAAATGTTTTAGCGATCGGCGCTGCTGCTCCTTGCGGGTATAGAAAACGTGGGTCGCGGTGGGATGAGCCGGTTAGTTGCGATGGGCAAATCTGGAGTAGTCGCTATGGACCGGAAATTGATTTTCTTGCTCCGACAATACTGCCCACGACGGACATTCTGGGAAGCGTTGGATTCAGCGCCGGAGATTACTGGGCGTTATTTGACGGGACATCGTGTGCGTGTCCGTATGCGGCAGGGGTCGTGGCGTTAATGCTTTCCGCAGATCCGACTCTCACGCCATCACAGGTTAAGCAAAGACTTATTAATGGCGCACATGACATTGTTGGAGGATATGACAATGCATCAGTCGGCTTCGACAACTTTACCGGATACGGCCTGATTGATGCTCGCAATTCTGTTCCTACACCAGATACTGTCTATGTCACCTATGGAGGTTCTCCTCAATACTCGACAATCCAAGCCGCAATAGATGCACTGCCTCATGGCTCTTTGATCTTAGTTCAACCCGGCACGTATTCTGGATCGCTGAATTTCAAGGGGAAACGAATTCAAATAATGTCCGTTGGCGGACCATTGGTCACAACTCTTACCGGTGCGGTTACAGATACACTGGTTAAGTTCAAGGGAGGGGAGAATTCGGCTACAGTTCTCGATGGCTTTCGGTTGAAGGGCGGGCGGATCGGAATTCTTTGTCAAAATGCTTCTCCAACAATTCGCAGATGCATCCTTGATGGACAGCAGACAAATGACGCCGCGGCCATAACGCTCGGAGGCACAGGCTATGCCTCCACTGGCAATAGCCCGGCTACGATAATCAACTGTACAGTTGTGAATAGTTCGAATGGTGGAATAGTAAGTTATTCGACCGTCGCACCTACTATCAAAAATTCGCTGGTGCTCAATAACATGACCTACGGCATTGCCCGATCGGCGCTTCCCGAAGTTGCACAGCCTCAATTATCGTACAACGATGTATATGGAAATGTTTCAAGCAATTATCTTCATATCTCAAACGCTGGTACAGGCAGCATCAGCGCTAATCCACTGACCTATCCGGATCTTTCGCTCCGTGTCGGATCACCGTGCATCAATACCGGAAATCCTGACCCGGCATATAATGATCCCAATGGTAGCCGCAATGACATGGGCTGTTTGCCGCACAGTGCGCCTGTTACGGCAAATGTGCCATCACAATATGCCTCCATACAATCTGCCATTGATGCCGTTCCTCATGGATCGACGGTCAATGTCGCTTCCGGAATCTATATTAATTCTCTAATCAATTTTAAAGGGAAGTTTATTACTGTAAAATCTGTCAATGGCCCCAGACAAACAACCATAACGAATTCGACGGCTGTAAATTTGGTGACTTTCAATTCGGGTGAAACCTCGGAGTCTGTATTGGAAGGGTTCCGATTGTTAAAAGGTTCAATAGGTGTATTATGTGAGAACGCAAGCCCCAGCCTTATCCGGCTTATACTTGATAGTCAGTTGGTTACAGCAGAGGGCGCAATCACACTTCGCGGAACTGGAGCCGGGACTGTCGGTCATTCGCCTGCACTCATTCTTAAGAACACGATTAAGAACGCAGCGGGTGTGGGAATTTTGACCTATTCATCTTCGGCACCTGTGATTAAGAACACAATTGTATTTCAGAGTGCCCAGTTCGGAATTCGCAGGGCGAATGACGTCTCCGTTGCTCAGCCGAACTTGTCATATAACGACGTTTATAATAATTCCACTAACTATGATCAAATCACCGGACCAGGGACAGGCAGCATAAGCGCGGATCCGCTCTTTGTGCAATCCAGCTATACTATCCTTGGCAATTCACCCTGCAACAACACCGGTGACCCGGACCCCGCATATAACGAATGGGACGGAAGCCGCAGCGACATAGGCGCCGTGCCATTTGTTGTCATAGAAGTGGTAGACAAACTCGTTCATGGTGAAACGCTCCCGGACGATTTTGCACTTGCACAAAACTATCCGAATCCATTCAATCCCACAACGATCATCGAATTGAGTCTGCCTGTAAATACTACATGGGACTTGACGATTTTCAACATACTCGGACAACAAGTAGATCGATTCGATGGCACAGCGAACGCCGGAATTCTGCGGGTTGAGTGGGACGGCTCTCGCCACAGCTCCGGCGTTTATTTTTATAGCGCACAAGCTGGCGCTTTCAGACAGGCGAGGAAAATGCTTCTCATTAAATAGGGCAGTTAAAATACTATGACGAAGAAACTCGCATTGCTCACAGCTATTCTCTTCAGTTGGACTGTATCCTTCGCCGCAGTGATAACGGTTCCTACTGATCAACCAACCTTTCAAGCTGGCATCGATAATGCGGTGAATGGCGATACTATTATTGTGAGTCCTGGCGTTTACACCGGCAACGGGAATCGT
>JAWXAN010000023.1 GCA_034439475.1 Candidatus Zixiibacteriota bacterium | reverse complement strand
TCAGGGTCGTCTTGCCATGATCAACATGGCCAATCGTTCCTACATTCACATGCGGCTTATTCCGCTCAAACTTCTGCTTTGCCATACGTCTATTCCCTCCAAGGGTTATCTTCAGCCCAGAACCAGGATCGAACTGGTGACCTCATCCTTACCAAGGATGCGCTCTACCAACTGAGCTATCTGGGCCATCGGGTCGGTCTCAAATTCATTTTTTGCCAACAGGACGCACTTCGCCTATCAGCAAGCTCGCAATATATTTTTAATCCAGACCCCCTGTCAAGCCCTTTTTTCAATGACTTACGAGAAAAGATTTATGTTTTCCACGAAAAATCAATATGCGTTTGGTCGATTGGTTCAAGCAGGCAAAAGTGACTGAAGAATCTTCAATTAAGTGGGCTAAGCGATCCGGAATCTAAGATTTCCGATGGCAGCCAGCCAGTACTTAGCAGCGAAACAATCTCTGAATCACTCAGTGAGGAGTCAACTGGATACGGCACTTGTTTGCCAAATGAATCTCTATATGACTGTGTACCATGCTTTTGCGATAGGCCTGACAAAACCAAAAAGCGATCGAGGGTCAATTTCTTAAGATCTCTGGCTTCTGTATTTCCCCGGTTTGCGGCCTCCTCAGCCATATAGTAGGCCAAAAGAGAAGGTTCTGCTCCGGCCAAGGAATCTGTATGGTACAGAATCGACGCCGCCCAATAAAGTTCCTCGGCATCGCTGATGAGTAACTGGGAGATGAGGCGGTATATGACTTGGCGGTGCCGTCGACCCATCTCCGCGAGACTTTGAGGGGTCTGCGACGGACTTACGCGGAGCCGATTGTTCTCATCGACAAGATCTTTGAGTTGAACCGTTATCGGAGATTGCAATTGCTCGACATAGGCTTGGCGTTTCTCGATACAACTCATAGAAAAAAGTATGATGAGTGCGCATGAGAAAACAACACGAGGCAAACAGGAAATGGTCATGGGATGAATGTAATTATCAGCGATTGGTTAGTCGAAATAAAAAAAGCGGGAGACGAGGCTCGAACTCGCGACCAACAGCTTGGAAGGCTGTGACTCTACCAACTGAGTTACTCCCGCTTGTAATACATAAAGAAAGTATTGATCGCGACGCCAATTTGCAAGTGGATTATGTAAAGTATAGATGAACGATATTCACTCAGAATCGTTGACGCATTTCCACAAGACGTTTCGCAAGCGAACGCAACATCTCGAATCCCGGAATGTGCGAATGCCGAATCCAAGGTACTGCTATCGGCCTGCCGCCATATTTGCGTTTATATTCTCCGCCTCCGCCCATGTCATACAATGCGACACCTCGGCCCTGCCAGTATTTCATCGCAAACCAGTGCATCGCCTCATTTGGTCTGAGGATTCGGGATTCGGTCCTGCTCGCTCCGCCCCAAAAGTACATTCGATGTTGATCGGCGGGGAATATACCACTCGCAATACATTTTCCTCCTGGATCAAGTACTCGCAGCAATAGCAGACGTCCTGTTGGCAATAAATGCTTCAGCAATAATTCCACCCTCTTCTTGGTATATGTCGGCTTCAGACCTTGAAGCGCGAATACCTCCTGCAGTTGACTATAATATTCAGCTATGAAAGAATCTTCATGAGCTTGGACGACAGATATCCCCTCACGCTCCGACTTACGGATGTTGCGTTGTGTCGACGATGAGAACCGGTCGAAAAGATCGTTTTCTGTTCCTGAAAGATCAACTTCATATCCTGTCAATAACCTATAGCGCCAACCAGCGGCTGTGATCTCGCTTTCCTGAAATTTCCGATCCATAACTTCAACGCCAACACAACCGAGTTCTTTTCGAGAAAATTTGATCAGCGATCCAAGTGCTTCGGTTCGATTTCCTACGTCATGTAAATTGAATCCCATATACGATGTTGTCCATCCGGGGAACGGGGAGCCCAGAATTCTCAGTCCGATTTTTTTCACAATAAGCCCAACAAACCACCCAATTCGTTCGGAGCCATCAGCGATTTCAATTATAACAGGCTGGGCATTTTGAGCTTCTGCCACAAAAACAATCCATTCTTTGCTTTGGAAGAGGGTGTGATCGGGCATACGGCTCATCTCATCCCATGGAGGATTTTCAACTAAGCTGAATTTCATACCCACACCCAAAACCTATTTAATCCAAATCTCTGGTGGCAAAGAGAGAATTGCCGTCCCGTTCAATACGAAATCCCGCGTTGATATGCAAATAAACAGAGTTCACATTGGTAGGGTCGATTTTTGCATCTAAGCGTCTCGCACCTTTTTCCCACAGAACTGCCTTCGCGTAGTCGTACAGTGCGCTCCCAATTCCTCTGCCTCGAAAGCTGTTATGAGTGTAAATGTGTGAAACTTTGGCTATATGCGAATTTGAATCTGTCCATGACCTCTTGGACAGCGATGCCGCAACAATTCCAGTTATTAAATCTTTATCTTCTTTCGAAAGTTTGGCCCACTTGTCCACTGACAGCCTACCTCGCTGAGATCGATGACATAGGAGACGAAAACCCAAAAAGGGATGGCGGATAGCGAATGACCTCCAATACGCGTAAACATCGACGATCACAATAAGGAAGGCCGCGATCGTTTTCTCTTCTGCGGCCACGCCGATGACCACCCGTTTATTTGACAAGGCGTCGTGACAGAGTCCTCTGTAAATAGCTTTAGAAACCAGTCCTGATACCGTGAACTGTGATTGATTCATCAAGGAAAGCACATTCTCAAGATCCGACGACTCCATCAGACGATATACAATTTTCTGATCTGATTTCCCCGCAGAATTCACAGCCACTCAGCTTCTCCCTTTCAGAAGTTTGAATCGAAGCCACTGCCATTCCAACCTGGCTCGCGTGCGTTCTGTTATGACATGCAATCCGTTTCTGGATCGTAGATAATCGAGCAAGCCCGTCACAGGCACAAACCAGCCATTTTTTTTAGACAGTCGAGACATCAGCATTACAAACTGACTATCCACTTTTTCATTTTTGTAAAAGCCCGCCCCAAGATGGGTGTATACAATACATGCCCCGCCTTCTGATTCCAGTCTATCCTGATTTGCTTCGCCCAATAACCGGTTGAACGAGATTATTTCGGGCCCTTCGGATGAGGCATACCAGGCTTGAACAAATGGCCGCTCGGGGTCATAATAGGGCATGACAGGACACAGTTTCAGCGTATTCATTTCGGGATAGATAAAGTTTCGCACATACCTAATTTTCTCGAGGCAAAGGTCCCCCCAAAATAATTGATCCCCTTCTCTGTGGCCGCGGAATTTATTGCGATAGCGGCCGAAGGTTACCGCGTTGTAGAGCTGCTTTCGTATACCGCTCAGACGGTCTGGACCCCAATATATATTTTCCTCGCAGGAAGAATGATTGGCCATTGCGCTGGGAGAAGAGCCTAACAGCTTTTCGAAACGCTGAAGCGCAAGTTCTGTTCGTTCACGATTCGATGTATGCCAAGTGGCCATATGATATCCTATTTCATGACCCTGCTCTCGCAGGCGAAACAGCCAATCGACATATTCCGCATCTTCGCATGTCGCTCCCATCGTGGGGTGAGGCAATGTGCCGGCGAACGGCCACACGGATTTGGTTATGTGAAATCCAAGATCGGTAATCAGTGAATAGACCGGTCCGACATTTTGCAATGTGGCAAGGTCGGTGTCATCGAAGATGGTGAATGCAAATTGTTTATTGTTCGGCCAGATCATTTAGTTTATAGACTGAAGAGTTATTACGACGTGTGTGCATCTGGCGTAAACGAAGCAAGTTTACCTTATTGGAATTCATTGCAGTGGCGATAAGAAAAGGATGGATTCCAGCTTTTACTGGAATGACAGAATAGCTGTCAAAGCGCCTCTTCCGCCCCCTACCCTATCTCCAGCATTCTCTCAAGCGCCAGCTTTGCCTGAGATTTATTCGGCTCGGAGACACGGACCGGCTTTATATCGGCAATATGCTCCAGTGTGTATGCCATGTCATTGAGAGTTGTGCGGTACATATTCGCGCACACCGGACAGGTCTGCCCGCTCAACTCAAATATCCTTTTATCAGGATGTTCGAGCGCCATGCGGTGGATTAGATTTATTTCCGTGCCAATTGCAATGATAGAACCTGCAGGGGCTTGCACGCAATAGTCGACAATAAACTTTGTGCTGCCGCTGGCATCGGCGACATCGACAACCGAAGGCAGGCATTCAGGATGAACAACGATTTTTATACCGGGATGGTCTTTCCGAACCTGAGCGACATGGTCGGCTGTAAAATTGGTATGAACATGACAGTGACCTTTCCAGAGAATAACTTTAGCGCGGGTGATCTGCTCGTCGGTTAATCCGCCGCCATTGCGTGAAAAGTCCCACAAGACAATTTGATCTTTCGGAATACCATATTTGATCGCAGTGTTATAACCAAGATTCTCATCTGGGAAAAAGAAAATCTTTTCCTTCCTATCCAGCGAATATTTGAGGGCGCCGACAGCATTTGACGAGGTACAGATTACTCCGCCATAACGCCCAGTAAACGCTTTAAGTCCGGCGGCAGTATTCATATAACTGACCGGCATGATATTTTTTTCAGCCCCGAATGGTCTCAGATACTCCCAGGCCTCCATCACATCGGCTATTTCTGCCATATCAGCCATAGGACATCCGGCAAGCGGGTTCGGCAGAAAAACGCTTTGGTTGTCCTCAGTGAGAATATCAGCCGACTCAGCCATAAAATGAACACCGGCAAAGACTATGTATTCAGCCTCTTTTTGCTCAGCGGCAATCTTGGACAAGCCGTAAGAATCGCCGATATGATCGGCATGGGCGACCACCTCCACTCGCTGATAATGGTGGGCAAGGATAATCAGCCTCTTGCCGAGTTTGACTCGCGCATCTTTAATGCGCGCTTTTAGCTCATCGACTCCGGCTTCACGATATTCTTTTGGCAGCGAAAAATACATACGATTAAATCTCCTCTACTCTTTTTTCTACTTTTGGCGTCTGTTCAACAGGTTCAACAGTAGAAATGCTTTTCGGCGCGGAAAGTTTCTTCATAACGGCTTCATGTTTATCGGTCGAATGTCCCGGATTTACTTTTGCCTTTGGATCGATATGATGTTTGGCATTATTAACCGCGATCGCAACTTCTCCAAATCCGGTCGAAATCAGTTTGAGTTTACCATCATAGGTGACAATATCTCCAGCGGCGTAAATCCCCTCGATATTTGTCCTCATGCGTGAATCAACTTTGATGGCGTTCTTCTCAAGTTCCAATCCCCAGTCGGCAATCGGACCCAGATTAGTCAAAAAGCCCGTGTTGAAAATTATGGCATCCACCGGTAGAATTTCTTCCTCACCAGTCCGGGTCTGGACTATTGTTGCCTCACGAACCCAGGTGTCGCCAACAATTTGCTTCACTTCCCAGAATGGGACTTTCAGTCGGACTGAACTATTCATCACCTTGCGCACGGAGTCTTCGTGAGCGCTAAAAAAATCATTGCGATGAATATGCGTGATGGATGCCGCTACTGGCTCAAGCATCATCGAATAATCGAAAGCTGAATCTCCACCGCCCACGACCAGCACGTTCTTGTCATGAAAATCGCTTATTTTGCGGACGGCATAGTAAACTCCTGAACCTTCGAGTTCCTGCACATTCGGAATATCAAGTCGTTTTGGAATATACGCCCCGAGTCCCGCGCATATTATAACAGTCCGGCCAAAATGAATTCCTTTTGTAGTAGTTATAGTAATGATGCCGTCGTCCCCGCGAATGATGTGAATGACTTTTTCACCCAGGCAGAGGCCATGAGGATACTGGGTGGCCTGAATTTCGAGCTGGCGGGTCAGCTCTTTGGCCAGAACCTTTGGGAAACCGCCGACATCATAGATATATTTCTCGGGATAGAGCGCCATCAGTCCGCCGCCGACTTCTTCAAGCATATCGATCGCTTTGAATTTTGTCATGCGAAGTCCGGCATAGTACATACCGTACATGGCAACTGGGCCCGCGCCGATAAAAATTATATCGAAGATTTCGTTCTGTATGTCAGTAGTATGCGTCGTCATATCGTTTCGCCGTCTATAACAGCTCGCCAAGGCAATTGTGCCGCTGGGTTGCGGTTGTGGATACCACAATACGATATTTATGAGAAATAGAGTAGAAAAATCACAAGCGGTTGAGTGAAGTGTCTATGTGGAACTTGGGCTTTTTCGGAGAAGGAGTCTCGAAAAAAAGGCCGACCATCTTTTCAGATAGACGACCTTATCAGTAAGAAACCAAATTTCAACGAAAGGCTTCCTCAGAAGCGCTCTTCGGAGCCATTGCTCCACTCTTCTCCTTCGTCCTCATCATCGTCGTCGTCGTCAGTAGACTCAGAACCTTCTTCATCAAACTCTGAGAATTTACTCTTTGGAGCGCCGCAGACTGGACAGCTGTCCGGTGGCTCGTCTTCGTCATGAACGTAGCCACAGATATCGCAGACCCATTGCATATCTTATTCTCCCATCACAAAGTATTCAGCGTTGCTTTGTTTCCGCGCTCGTTACAGACATTTTCCTCGTCAATCTTTCGGCGCCAAAAACAAAGAAGTCCAGTTCGTTTTGGTATTATCATGCTTTGGATGCAATATAATCAACTGTTTTTTTTAGCCGTTCAACAACAATAGGTTTGCCAAGGACAGCTATCATATCATACAAACTCGGCCCAACAGAGATTCCTGAGACAGCCAGTCGCGTCGGATGGATAAAAGCGGCCTTTTTTACGCCGCGTTCTTCGGCAAGTGAGGTCAATGCCTGCTCAATTGAGGCATGGTCAAATAGCGGAAGCGCCTCAAGTTTCTCGGCGAAAGCAGAGAGCAGTTCAGCGGATGCCGTGGAGAACTGTTTGGCCTCAGCTTCAGGATCATAACGACAGTCGAATTTGAAAAAATAACTGCCGAGGCTGAGAAAATCAGTCAGACGGCGCACACGTTCTTTGAGCAACCCCGCTACTGTTTTGATATAGGGAAGCTGTGACTGAAGTGACGCTTGTGAAATAAGTCCGGCCTCGACAAAGAGCGGGGTTATGAGGCTAGCAAGTTCCTCATCTGTTTTTAACTGAAGATGAGATTTGTTAAAAGATACGAGCTTCTCCTCGTCAAAAACGGCATTGGAGGAATTAAAATGGGTCGGATCAAATATTTTAATCAATTCAGTTATCGTGAATATCTCCTGATCGCTCTTTGGCGACCAACCCAGCAGACACAGAAAGTTAAACATCGCCTCGGGTATAATGCCTTCGTTGCGATATTCTGCGACATCTTTATCTCCAAGCCGTTTCGAGACCTTTTTCTTGTCTGGCCTAAGAATCAACGGCACATGGCCAAATCGCGGCACATCGAAACCGAGAGCGCGATAGATTTGGATCTGCTTGAAGGTATTTGAAATATGGTCGTTGCCACGGATTACATGGGTAATGCCCATTTCATGGTCGTCGACGACCACAGCAAGGTTATACGTTGGTGAACTATCGGATCGCGCTACCACTAAATCTTCGATGTCGTCGTTCTGCCGTGTGATAACGCCCGCCACCATGTCATCATAACTGGTCTCACCGGGTGGGATTTGTATACGGATTGCAAACTGCTCACCGGCCTTCAGTTTCGCATCAATTTCGTCCTTGGTCAATTTGAGACAACGACGATTATATCTTGGAGCTTGCTTGGAGGCCATCGCGGCTTCGCGCTCCGCCCCAAGCTGAGCTGGTGAGCAAAAACAGCGATAGCCATGACCGGACTCGAGCAACTTATTGGCGAATTTCTTATATGTCTCAAGCCGTGAGGACTGGTAGACGATATCCTCATCCCATTCTAATCCAAGCCATTTTAGTGCATTGAGGATTGGCTCAACCATAGCCGGATCTGACCGCTCGACATCGGTATCTTCTATCCGTATCAAAAATTTGCCTCCAAAATGACGAGCGAAAAGATAGTTAAAAATAGCTGTGCGGCCGGTTCCTACATGCAGATAGCCTGACGGTGAGGGCGCAATGCGAACTCTGGGGGGCGCGGTTGGCGGAAATGTCATATTGGACAAATGAATCTGAAAGGGCTGAGATTTCAAAACGCCCTAAAGATTTTCCCCAGTCGCAGGCGGGACAATGGGAGGATTTGGAGGAGTAGAACTCGCCGAGGGCGGGGTATAGGGATTAACAGGCATCGACTGCGCGTACATCGGCCCCAGACGATACGGCTCATCGCTGGTCACAGGTGTAAGTGTTAATTCAAATCCGCCAACCATTTTGGCGACAAGGTTATATGTCACCACAACGACAACTTCGAGGAGGGTGTAGAAGACACCGGCAAAAAACGCTGTCATAAAGGGCAATATGATAATCATTATTCCCGATGTTGGTTCGCCGGAATCCAATTCAGAGAGATCCATCCCCCCTGGAATGTAGGCCATCATAGCTGCAATAAAGCCAAAAAACACGGCGGTCAGAATACCGGCAACGAAACCCAATACAAGATTCACAAAAAATGCGACTTTGATGAATGACCAAACATTCACCGATTTCATCTCATAACGCATCCCGATCCTCCTCTTAAAACACGGAACAGATTCTGAAAATCCTAAGCGTGTTCCTTTTTCTTTTTCTTTGTCTCCTCTTTATGACGGATGGCCGCCTGGGCCGCGGCAAGTCGCGCTATCGGCACCCGATAGGGAGAACAGGAAATATAGTCAAGTCCAATTTCATTCCAGAATTCAATCGATTTTGGATCCCCGCCATGTTCCCCGCACACGCCGACTTTCAAATTGGGCCGAGTTGACTTGCCGCGATCTTTACTCATTTTGATAAGCTGTCCAACTCCCTCGACATCTATTGACACAAACGGATCAAAAGGGAGTATTCCCTTCGTAAGATAATGCCCCAGAAATTTCCCGGCATCGTCGCGTGAAAATCCCATCGTCATCTGCGTCAGGTCATTTGTGCCATAGCTGAAGAACTCAGCATCCTCGGCAATTTTGTCCGCAATAAGGGCCGCACGAGGAATTTCAATCATTGTCCCGATAGAATATGTAAAATTCTTGAGTTTCGATTTTCCAATTATTTCATTCGCCACACGCTCAACAACTTCTTTTTGGTCTTTGAATTCGTTGGCATGACCGACTAATGGAATCATTATCTCAGGGATGACCGTCTTCTCGTTATTCTTCTGGACATCCAGCGCCGCCAACAGGATGGCCTTGACTTGCATCTCGGTAATCTCAGGATAAACAATACCGAGCCGGCATCCGCGATGGCCGAGCATTGGATTTGTCTCAGCCAACTCGTTGATTCGCTTCAGTGTGTGCTGCAAAGCCGCCAATTCCTCCTCGTAGTCATCGGCCTTGACATTGAGATTTGCCAGACGATGTTCGATATCTTCCTTCTTGGGTAGAAACTCATGCAAAGGCGGGTCAAGGGTTCTGATTGTAACTGGAAATCCGGCCATTACTTCAAAGAGGCCTTTAAAATCCTTCTTCTGCATGGGAAGTAGTTTCTCCAATGCCTCCTGACGTACCTCGGGTGTCTCGGCCAAAATCATCTTTTGGACAAGGGCCACCCTGTCTTCGGCGAAAAACATGTGCTCGGTGCGGCACAATCCAATTCCTTCAGCTCCAAATTGAATAGCTTTTTGGGCGTCTCTTGGAATATCAGCATTCGCTCGGACTTTCAATGTGCGGTACTCATCTGCCCAAGCCATAAGCTCGGTAAATTCTTTGGTCAATTCCGGCTCAATGGTCGGTACTTCGCCAAGTATAATTTCACCGGTCGACCCATTAAGGGTTATGACCTCCCCCTCTTTGACCGAAAGTCGTCCGACCTGGAACATCTTCTTGATAGAGTTAACTCTCACCGTCTCGGCTCCAGTCACACAACATTTGCCCATTCCGCGAGCGACAACCGCGGCATGCGAAGTCATTCCTCCGCGCGATGTCAGAAATCCCACAGCGACATTCATACCTTCAATGTCATCGGGATTTGTTTCTTCGCGAACGAGTATCGTATTGGTTTTGGTCCCGAACTTGACAACATCCTCAGCTGAAAAATAAACCTTACCCGAGGCGGCGCCTGGCGAAGCGGCGAGTCCTTTGGCTATCACATCAACCTTTGCCTTTGGATCAATGCTTGGATGGAGCAACTGATCAAGCATAAGCGGGTCAATCCGCAACAGAGCCTCTTCCTTTGTAAGTAGTTTCTCCTTTACCATATCGACTGCAATTCGCACCGCCGCGCCGACTGCCCGCTGGCCGTTACGCGTCTGGAGCATATACAGCTCACCTTCTTGGATGGTAAATTCGAAATCCTGGATGTCTTTGTAGTGCTTTTCGAGGCGGGTTGTAATCTGTTGGAGCTGTTTGTATATCTGCGGCATTTCGGTGCCGAGCTCTTTGATAGGCTGAGGTGTGCGAATTCCGGCGACAACATCTTCCCCTTGCGCGTTTATGAGAAACTCTCCATAGAATTCCTTTTCGCCAGTCGAAGGGTTACGTGTGAACCCAACTCCTGTTCCCGAGCTGTTGCCCATGTTGCCGAACACCATCGCTTGAACCGTCACGGCAGTTCCGATTTCCGATGGAATGTTTTCAAGACGTCGGTAGGTGATCGCTCGAGGATTATTCCAGGATCGAAAAATAGCATCGCGGGCCATGCGAAGCTGGGTCATGGGATCATCGGGAAATTTTTCGCCTGACTTGCGCTCGACGATCTGTTTAAATCTTTTGATGATATCTTTCAAGTCAATCGGCTGAAGCGAGCTGTCCTGCTTTATCCGACGCTCTTTTTTCTTCTTGGTGATGACCTCTTCAAATTGCTCCTTATCAATACCCAATACGACTCCGCCGAACATTTGAATCAGTCTGCGATAATTATCCAGCGCAAAGCGCTCGTTGTCTGTAAGAGTTGCCAGACCTTCAACAGTCTCGGGATTCAGGCCGAGGTTAAGAATCGTATCCATCATACCCGGCATTGAAAATTTTGAGCCTGACCGGACCGACACAAGAAGTGGATTTTTGGGGTCGCCGAACTTTTTGCCTGAAGCTTTTTCAATCAGGGCAACCGATTTGGACAATTCGGCATCAATCGATTTTGGGACACTCATTCCGTGATCATAAAAAAGGCGGCAGACATCGGTACTGATCGTAAACCCGGGAGGAACCGGAAGTCCGGCGATAACCATTTCGGCCAAATTTGCGCCTTTACCGCCAAGAAGGTCCTTCATCGAAGCATCCCCATCGGCTTTTCCACTCCCGAAAAAGTAATAATACTTTTTGTCCGGAGCCGGCCGGCTTTCGCCTTTTGGTTTGATAGAAGAATGGGTCAGTTCGGTCTTTTTGGCCTCAGATTTAGCAGAAGACCCTTTCGGGGCCGGTTTCGTTTTCACACCAGACATACCATCTCCCTATTTTATAACAACTTACGACGTATCAAATTTAAGTCGCTTATGGTAAACAAAAATCCTCAGTTTGGCAATAGAAAAGGCGGCCGAATAACCATTTGGTCATTATGCCGCCTTTAGAGTTGGCTATGCGAGAGCTTTACATCGTAAAAAGCCGCTCACCATTGATGATCTTTTCCAGCATGCGAAGGGTCTTCTCCACAGGTGAATGCATAATATCCGCCGTGTTGAAAGTCGACCGGACAGCCTCGCGTTGGGCCGAAAAGCCCGACTTTCCGCGTCCGCCCCGCGCTTTTTTCTTGTGCGTTAAATTGTACTGCCGCTGATACTCCTTTGCCTTCTCTTTGTGCATCTGGTAATAGCGGCGCTGATATTCACGGCGTGCTTCCGCCGTCGATAGATTCCCCATAACAGCATCACGCGTGATCTCGTCGATCATTACGTCGCTGACTTTGGCTGTGGCGGGTTTTCGTATCCGAGCCATTGCCAACCTCACTTTCCCTGTGTTTTACGTTGCTACCCTTTAACTTACTGTTAAAAACGCATGGTTCCTCAACCGAGCAAAACTTCGGAAAATATTACCTGTATGTCAAGTGCTTTTTTAGCTATTTTAAAAATATCTCTCCTAAATCAAAAGTTTCTATGGGGTTACTACTTCCCTCAATTTATGAGTTTTGCAACTCCTTAAATCTTACTTGGTTACGAACAGTCATCATTTCGTAAGTTATCTCCCATCCGGAGTAGTTTTCGCTTAAGACCAGTTTCGATTGCTTGCTCAGTGAAGTAGCTAAAGCGTGCGCCTGTCAACAAAAAACAAAACCAACACGACTTAAATATCGAGAACTCTGTGAGAAGGATCGCTTTGATTACACTTCGTTGGCAGTCTTCAGACGCATATGCGTTATGATTTCTTTGATGATATACACCAGCAAGAGAAGAATAACTGTATAGAACACGATCTGAAACCAGACGCTGTAATTTGCGTTGCTTTCATTGAATGCGGCTTTGATCCAATTCTTGTCGATAAACTGAATTCTATTTATGAGCAGGGATATTCGCGCCATGACAGTGAAGCCGAACGACGCTCCAAAGCCGAGCATAAGAATCCACAATCCAAGTCTCGCAAGAGTTCCCATGGCGCCTGTGTGGGCTTTGGAAAAGAAGAAATATACAAGTCCCGCTATTGTCCCAACGAAGAGCAGAAGCTGAGAGTAGCCGGCCGCAATATCAAGATAGCGATCGCCAAAAAAGTTCCCCCAATTAATCGGAACCATTGTCGCATAGACCTGCTTTAGCACACGGTTAGACATCTCAAGCGGTACTGCGAGACCTGCGGCGATTCCGATATAGAGCGCCAGTGGAATTCGAGAGAGCCATGACGCATTCTTAAAGAAGCGCGACCACATCATCAGTCCAAGAATCAGTGGTATGAGATACCACCAGTTGCCTGCGGCGAGACGCTGAAAGAGATTAGGCACAAGTGTGTTATGCCAGAGGATTATGACAAAATATCCGGCAGAAACACCGACAACAAGGTGCTCGGCAAATTTATAAAACGGGTTGTCCTTATATAAAAAAGAGAAAATTGCCAGTGTAAGAAAAGCCGCAAGCGTGGTCCAAAGAAAGGTTGTAAATTCCAAGTTATCTCACCTTTCCTTTGCTTTTTTGACTGGTAAAGTAGCTGATGTTGCCAATTATAATAAAAAGAATGATAACAAAATGAGCGAACAGTTGTATTCGCATTCCGTCCTTGGCCAGGCCCGGATTGTCGGCAAGTTGTTCGTACTGCGCCGCCCCAAGCAGGCCGCCCATCAGTCCGAATACCTGACCAGAGTTAAGATACGGATAGTACTGCATGACCATCACACCAGTCAGCCCCAGCGCGAGCGGAAATCCGAAACGTCCTTGGCCGTATGAAATCCAGGCATCGGTAATATTGCCGCCGCCAATATCGATCACTCCATCGACATCGTCAAAATTGCGCACGCCACTCATCATCGGGAGCGAATCAAGCGGCACACCGTAATAGTCATTAGGAAATGGAATCCTGAAGTTTTGTCCCATCCCAAGTATGATGATCGTAAAGTAGGGCTTATAGCCGAGAAAGGTATAGTCGACACCGCTGACAATTTCACGACCGGGATAAGTCACACCATTATATGTCTGCTCAAGTCGCATTGAGTCGGTAATGTCGCGAATGGCCTGACTGGTCATACCCGGTCCGTTCTGTGACAGCGACGAAAAAATTAACTTAACTTCGCGACGGAGAGCATGTTCAACCACGGCATACGTCATCGGATGAAGTTCTGCCTGCGCGTTGGGGTCGTAATCAATAGCGATAAAAAGAAGATCCCCTTTTTGACGGGCATCTACAAAATCATAAATGCGCTTGACCTCCGGCGTGACCAAAATTGGAACCACAAATTTCGAGGCATAGGCTATCACGCACACGAGAGAGAGCACAAGAAATATCCAGCGGCGGTCAAGCGCGATAAAGCGTTCTATTATATTCATATCTTCTCTGCCATTACTTCCCTAAATAACCCCGTTCGATGCCGAGTATTATTTTGAGCGCGGTGGCGACAATGCCCAAACCGACTCCGATAATGATTGCGCGCTGAGCGGCAAGGTTCGGGATATTAATAAGCCAATTGGCCGTATCGGCGAATACTGTTCCGATGCCAGGAGTAAATCGCAACATCAGTATAAGCGCGGCCACAAGTAGCAGTGAAGCCAACGTATTTCGGGCGCGAAAGGCGCGGTACGATGCCGATGCGATAAAAAATGCCAGAAGCGCAAACACCGTCGCTTGAATAGGCGTAATAATGTACGTAAAAAAATGTATAAACCAAGGATTCTGCAATCCCTCCGGAGTGTAGAAATGAAAATTCCAATCGGCATCGGTAAAACCAAAAAGAATCATAGTGAAAAGGCCAATGAGCGTCACATAGTTGTATCCCCAGTTTGCTTTCTTTGTGCGGATACGGTCAGCAGAAACTTTTATGAGTGACCAGATGCCGACTGCCAAGGTAAACACTCCGATAATAGGCAGCCAGTCCAAAAGATATTCATAGAGCCTTTCGGATGTCTCATGCGGGACGAAATACTGCAGGATCATGAAAAGTCCCACAGCGGTCACTAATATAAATGGCAGTTGTCTTCTCATATCCCTTGCTCTTAGTCCACGACCTTAAAGTATTCTCTGAATGAATTCCAACTTGAGTCCGGCTTTCCCGCCCCAAAATTTGCGAAAATAACACCAATGATAATGAAAAAGATGATCGCGGCTTTTGCATAATCCTGGGCTTTGAGTGTACCCAACAATTTGGGCTCTCGGCCCAGATAAGCCGAGGCCGCATACAACTCCTCGCCAATCAAAGCATAGTCGCAGGCCACAATAAAAAATGGTATCTGCGCAATTTCGTCTGTTCCGGCAATTTGAATTGAACCAGCAAGGGCGCCAGTCTCGGCAAAGATAAGTGACTCGGCATAAAATTTACCCATATAGATATTTGTCGCGGGACGCTCGCGCATCATAATCCCATTTACCGCCGTAACGTAGGCAAACTGCGACTGGGTAACGAAAAAGACGGAATCTTGATTGTAGGAGTCAGGACGACCGGCATCCAAATACGAAGAGCGTACAATCTCCTGCGCGACTGTCATCACGACCGGATCATAGCAGGGGATAATTATCGGAGTCTGATATTCAGCGACTTTTTTGGAGACTCGCCCAAGAATGGTAAACGACGCAATAGTAGCAATTTCAGAGGCATCACCTGCGCCCAATAGATATAAGATTGGTTTTCCCATCTCGGTCGCGCGGCCAATTGCTTCATCGACAGCTTCTATTCCGGCAAGTGGGCGAATATACAATTGCGCGCCAGCTTTTGCCCGCGAAACAAAAAAGAGTGTGAGGGCTGTGAAAATAAAAACCGCTGCAAAAACTACCGTTCGGCCGGTGTTAAACCATTGTCCCGAACTTTCTACTGGCCCCGCAATTTCAGACGGAGTCCGGACCAGACTATCGACAGTCACGGCATCCACTCTATAATAGAGAGAAGTGTTGTCCGGCAGATAATCCTTCGTCCCCTCATCGCGGCCACCCACATCAACAAGCGATGTCGATCCCGAAGGAGCTATGCCCACGCGCACAAACGGGCCATCCGGAAAGAGAGCGCGGAATAATTCATAAGCGACAACTGTGCCCTTCGCTCCGCCGTCATTTGCCGACAATTTCCATTCAACTGAAACTGAGTGGCCATGATCATTATCGGTGTCGAAAGCCCAAACTTCTGTTACTGGAGCCGGGGCGGAAATATTCAAGAGAACAGATTGTGTTGTCGTATCGAGCGGAACCGCTTGGGCAGAAGAAGTATCTCCGCCTGCAGATTGTTCGTTCTGACAATATATCGAGGAATGGAATAGGAGCATGACCGCAACTGCGGAAAGAACAAAAGCTATGAGAGTGCGGGCCTGTTTTATTTTCATACTAAACTCGTACTCCGCTAATTAATAGCATTTAGCCAGTCGCGCAACAAAAAGCTTATGCGCCCAACCAACAAAGAAATGCGCCCCATGACGGTGTATCCGAACGACGCCCCAAACGTAATCATGAGTATCCAGATGCCAAAACGGGATGCCCGGCCAAATAAACCAGAATGTTCGCGAGAAAAAAAGAAATAGATAAGGCCGCATATCACACCAGTAAAAATTACCCAATTGGCAAGCATGGCCGCGAATTGGCCAGTAGCAGAAAGTGAAAAGTTAGAAAAGAACGCCCCAAAGCCCTGCCAATCGGTCACCAGAGGCAGAAATGTCGACGATATCTGCTCCATGAAATTTGATCTGAGCGCTGCGGTAAAATATAGCCCTGAGGTTGTCCCCACAATAAAAGCCAGCGGCCAGCGCGCAAGCCAGCCATGTGACGACGAAAGCCGCATCAAGAGCAAAATACCCAACACAACGGGAATTAGATAAAATGGATCAAAGCCAGCATAGGCGACTTTAAAGGCCGATGACAGCCCTTCGGAAATTCTTGGGAAAAGATTGGGCACAAAAGTCGTCCAGAAGCCCATCGTCATCCAATAGGCCGCCGAGACTCCGACAAAAAGATGTTCGGCAAATTTATAAAATGGATTGTCTTTGTATAAAAACGAGAAAATGCATAGAGTCAGAAATGCCGACAGTGTTACCCAAAACCCCTGTGAGACCGGATTCTCTCCCTCAATAGTCATCCCTTTTATGAACCAACTCGCCAGAAATAGGGCGGCGGCAATTGCAGTTATTATGAGCCCTGCTCGTTTCATGCCGCGCTCCGTCTTCTGCCGCGGAAATAGACGACATTGCCAAGCACGATAAAGGCCATTATCACGACGTGAACAAGCGTCTGTGGTCCCATCATTTTCAAACCCGGCGCCGGCGTGGTTTTGAAACGGTCATGAACACGCGCCAGCTCAGATTCGTATTCCGCTGCCCCTTTGATTCCTCCTAAAATACCAATCATCTGTTTGGGGTAATACGAATATAGTTGCGGCGCGGAGACGGCGGCCACACATGCTCCCAATGGCACGCCGGTCGGATCACCAACAAAAAGCACCCATTCCATCGGTCCCGGTTTACCCCCTCCGAACATTACCAGCAAATCGAAATCCGAGCATGAACGGATATTCCCAAGCATCGGGATTTCCGGGTATGGGACATTATTGACATCGGATGGAAACATTTTCGGAAAGTCGGTCGCTATTACTCTCAGCACACCTTCGTTGCCAGCTTTATAGCCAACATTGACATAGTCTATCCGCTCCAGTTTATCAGGAAACTCCTGATTGACCACCCGTCGAAGGGTTTGATTCATCTGCGCCTGACCTGTCGCCCAAAGAGACATGAAAACAATTTTGTGATTTTTTGCAAGACAATGCCGCGTTATGGCATCGGCCATCGGTTGGACTTCGGGCGCAAGGGCCGGATCAAAATCGAACGAAAGCAGTATGAATGAACCGCTCGGCAAAGTCTCAATCTTATCAAAGAGATTCTGCACAACCTGCGTGGTCTTTTCAGGAAACGTAATCGGGAACAAAATTGGCGCAGTGACGGCCAGCGCAACAAAGAGATAAATGACCCGCCGGTCGACCTCGCGTCCGCTGATTGAGCGCCAGGCCAGCCAGATCAGTCCGCCCGCAAGCAGAAGAATGGAAATAATCACACCGAAATTTCCCATGCCCGAATCTGCGACAACAATCGGCTCACCCATCAGTTCTTCCCCAAGTGTGAGCGCTCAATGCCCAGAATAACGCGAAGTGACATAGCCACCACTCCCAATCCAATGCCAATGAGAATCGCGCGCTGTCCGGCAAGATTAGGCGAGTTCATTATCCACAAAGCCAGATTCGGGATCTGAAAGAGCGAGAACTGTTCTGGAATCCAGGCAGTGAGCATCGTCCCGAGCGCGGTTCGCCCAAGTAAAATGATAAAAGCGGCAATTAGCAAAATTGTCGCCTCGCGGTTTTTAGCCCGGAAGGCACGGTAGCTTGCCGATGCTATAAAAAACGCAAGCAGTGCATACATCGTTGAGCCAAGTGGCGAGAAGATATTTTCGTACAAAGTCTGAAATAACGAACCGGGTTCGGTGGGACTGGCTTCGATTCCGCCCGGATTGCCAAGCTTGAATAGCCCGACCGCAAGCATCACCGTAAAGCCGACCAGCGTCACGATCGAATACTGCCAGTCGGTCCGTTTCGCCTGAACTTTGGATAAATGGACGCGGAGCAGATTACCTCCGCCGAGGATGTATGCAAAAACGGCAATGATGTTAAAAAAGACAGTGAAGTCCTCGCCCAGCGTTTCAAGGGGCGGAATGAAAATGGAAAAGATGAGCAGTGTGCCGACCAAAAACGTAATTATGAGAGGGATCTGGCGTTTCATCTATCTCAGTTCCCGCTAAAAATGTTAGAAATATAGGCATGAAAGGCATCGATGGTCGAATTGCCCGATATTGCGGCTATTGTTGCGGCAAGTGCGCCAATAAAAATTGCCGCCATGGCGATTCCTTTGCCTATATCCTGTCCTTTAAGAGAACCAAGTTGTTTTGGTTCACCACTGAGATACGCCGACGCCGCAAATAGCTCTTCGCCTATTAATGTATAATCGCAGGCCGCAACGAAGAATGGGATTTGCGGAGGACGCGCTGTTCCGGCAATTTGAATAGCTCCGACTTGGTTTCCCATCTCAGCCAAAATGAGAGACTCTCCAAAAAACGCGCCAAGCAAAAACACGGTCGCCGGTTTTTCGCGAACCATGATGCCGTCGACTGCTGCCACATAACCGAACTGCTCATCGGTGATGTAACGCACCATATCATCATTATAAGCGTCCTGCCGACCGGCCTCGACATAAGCGGCTTTAATCGTTTCCCGGGCGGCGGTCATAACAAGAGAGCGCGAGACCGGAACATTCAGCTTGGTATCATAGTCGGCAACTATTCGCGCGACTCGTCCAAGAATTGTCACCGAAGCAATAGTCTCGACTTCGTTCATATCTTCGATTCCCGGAATGTACAGAATGGGACGTCCCATCTCGGTGGCACGGCCGATGGCATTGTCGATAGCCTCAAGTCCGGCAATTTTACGGACAAACAGTTTTTTGCCTCGCCGCGCTGTCTCAATAAATAAAACAATCGCTCCACCAATTACCACCGCCATGACAAAAAGCCAGGTCAAATCAAAGTTTATCCACTCCCGTTCAGGCGATATCGGGGCAGTCGAAATGGAAGTAGAAGTAGAGTTCTCTGCACGGGTTGTAATCGAGTAAGTGTAAATATGGCCCAGTGTTACTGTTTCATCTCTGAATGAATTTGCTCGAGGTAGAAGTTCTGCGATTTTTGACGGCACGCCGGAATCGACAGATTTATAGACTACGTAGCCGAGCACCCGGCTGTTGACAAGTTGATCGTCAAGCGATGGCACCCAGGTCAGATCAATAGCTTCGCCGTCATCATATTGGTGATCTACGGCAATGAGCGAAGTGACTGACGCGATTCGTGTCGAAAATGCAATCGAGTCCTCGACAGGTCTGGCCGGCATAGTCGAATGTTCAGGTACAATTTGGGCAAACGCCGACTCAGAAATAAGAATGACGAGAAGAAAAAGAGAGAACAGGGCACACAAAAGGAAACGAGATGTAACATACCGGCCCCCCGGCTGTCTCATCTGCTCAGGCACTAGTTAATCAACCCCAGCCAGTTGCCAAACAGAAAATCCATGCGGCCAATAAGCAGAGACATACGGCTCATCACGGTGTAACCAAACGATGCTCCAAATGTGACCATCAGAAAATAAATACCGATTCTGGCTGCGCCACCGAAGGCTCCCCGGTGCTCTTTGGAAAAGAAAAAATAAATAAGTCCCGTTATCACTCCGATGGCTATTACCAGCGTCCCGATTGTTTCAACCCACAGGATTGACAGAGAACTTGGGTCTCGTGTGATTACAGGCATAATTGTTGAAGCAACCTGATTGAGCGCATTAGACACAAAGTAAATCATCATATACAGCCCGGCTGTCGCGCCGACAATAAACGCCAGCGGCCAGCGCGCAATCCATCCGGCTTTGGAACTGAGGCGGAAGAGCATCATTATACCAAGCACGGCTCCCCCGATGAGCCAGTAATTTGGTTCTGCGTCTCCCTTCGGGACGATTCCTTCATACATCTTCTTATAGAGGTTGTCGAAATAATAGAGAATTGCCCAGTACCCGGCAGAGACGCCGATAAATATTGACTCGCACAGCTTATAGAACGGATTGTCTTTATATAGAAAAGAGAGTATGCCGATAGTCAACAACGCGGCGACCCAAACACCGAAATCTGTACTCATCGTCTTTTGCCGCCTTCTGTTGGCACATTAGTTTTCACACCGGCACAAAAAACATTCACAATCATACTGATTTCCTTCGAGTGGTGAAATAGGCCACATTTCCAATTATGATAAGCATAATGACAGTTGCATGGCCAAACATCTGCGAGAGCAAAAATGTGCTGGCTTTACCCGGTTCTTTCAAAGTCTTCTCAAACTCCGCCGCGCCAGTCATGCCGCCCATGAGACCCTGAAGCTGCCCAGCGCGCAGATAGGGATACATCTCTGGCGCCTGTACCGCAGTATTTCCAGCCCCAACCTTTGCGCCGAACCGATCGACTGCGATTTGAACCCACTCTTTACTCCCGGGCTTTCCAGACGAGAAGTCCATAACAAAATCGATATTGCTGAAATTGACTACATTCTGCAAAATTGGGATTTGATCATACGGTGTGCGACGGTCATCAGATGGAAACATCTGCTTGAAATTGTTACCCATCGACTGGATTACAAATTCATTCCCGGACTGAAAGCCCAGATTCACATAATCAGTCCCGTATTGTAGGTTTTTTGCCGCTATCTCAGTGTCCGCGAGTGCAACTGCAATGGCCTGATTTGCCTGCTGTGGACCGGCCGGCCAGAGTCCCATGATAATGATTTTAAAATCATGCTTAAAGGCATACTTCAAAAATGCAACCGCCATCGGTTGTAGCTCAGGAGCCGACTGCGGATCGTAGTCAAACGAGCAGAGAACTTTCGAGCCCGGCGACAGTGTTTGAATCGAACGATAAAGTTTCTGGACTTCGTCGGTATCAGGCAGAGGCGCGACCAAGTTCATAAAGAGCGGGGAAATTACCGCGATTGCTATATACAGAAAAACGATCCGTCGGCCTATCGGACGGCCTTTAACCGTTCTAAAGAATACATAGATGAGAGACAAACCGACAAGGATATTCAGACCGTATGCGAGATATTCAAGCATGCTTAAGCCCCTCCCACATGCGAACGCTCAACGCCGAGAATAACCCGAAGCGAACTTGAGACAATCCCAAGCGCGATACCAATCGCTATGGCGCGCTGACCTGCTGTCACCGGATATGACATAATCCACCCGGCAAAATGACTGAATATCGGGGTATCACTAAAAGATGAAGTCATCATATCAAAGAGCGGCACCCGTCCGCCCATTACAAAAAAAGCGGCGATAAGCAGGAGCGTTGCTTCGCGATTTCTGGCGCGAAAAGCGCGGTAGGCCGCTGATGCGACATAAAATGCAAGTATCGCAAACATCGTCGCGCCGAGCGGTGTAAAAATGCTCGTGAATATCCAATCAAAGGCCGTTCCAGGATCTCTGAATGAATACACCGGATCGGCATTCATGCCTCGATAGCCGCTTATCATGCCTACTGCAATTGTCGCAAACAGGCAGATGATAATTACCGAACTGTAGATCCAGTCATGCTCTTTCCTGTCTATTTTTACGATACTGACACGAATTAGATTGAGCACTCCCAGCCACACCGCGAAGGCCTGTACAATTGAGACCCAATCCCCAAAAATAGTCTCGGCTTCGCCAAATGGGAAGACTGGGATAAAATAGCTGATGGCAAAAACCAACCCTGCGACGGTCGTTATGATAAGAGGGACTTCGCGTTTCACTGCGAAACTCCTTCGCCATGTGAAAACCGACTGGCGGATGAGGGCTTTTCAATTCGATTTATCATAGTAGTTTCACTGCACCCGAAAAATATAACTTATGTTGTAATTAAAAAACGTTGCCAGAATTATCCCAACTATAATCGCCGTGAGAAAAAGGATCTTGCCCATATCCTGCCCTTTTAATGACCCAAGCTGGCGCGGTTCTCTCGAGAGATAGGCCGATGCCGCAAAAAGCTCCTCGCCCAAAAGAGTGTAATCGCATGCCGCAACAAAGAACGGCAGTTGGGTCGGCTCGCCGGTACCGGCAATCTGAATTGCGCCAGAAGCATTTCCAGTTTCGGATAAAATGAGCGATTCGGCAAAAAATGCGCCCATATAAAAAATTGCCGCAGGCTTTTCCCGCACTATCATCCCATCGACAGCGGCGGCATAGGCAAACTGTTCGTCTGTGATAAAATGAACCTGCGCTTCTTTGAATGAGTCGGGACGTCCCGCTCGTGAATAAGCTTCTTTCATTGTTTCACGGGCAGTGACCATAACTAGCGATTTCGAAACTGGCACTTCAAGCCATGTTTCACACTCGGCCGCCACCTGCGCCACACGGCCAAGAATCGCAATTCCGGCGATTGTCTGAACATCATTCATATCCTGAATGCCGGGCACAAAAAAGACCTTCTTCCCCATCTCGGTCGCTCGTCCGATTGCTTCCTCGACTGCATCAATACCGGCAATCTTGCGCACATAAATGGGCGCGCCTGATTTGGCTTTTTGAATGAAGTAGAGTATCGCCCCGCTTACTAAGAGAATGAGAACCAGCGCTATGGTCCGATTTTTGTTAAACCATTGAGCCGATGACGCCGCGGGACCGATAACCGCGGCCGGAGTCGCATGCACTGTCTGCTTTCCCTGATCGTCGATTGTCGCAGCAATGCAATCGATTCGATAGTAATACTCTATACCGTCTACTGTTTGGTTGTCTACAATCGATGTCGCACCACGCACAGCCTCGCCTAACTTTGTAAACTCGCCTGTGGGTGAGGTCGCGCGAAAGACCTCGTATCCAGTCACCGCTGAACCGATCGTGTCATCAGGAGAAACTATCCAAGATATTTCGAGCGCTCCGCCGCCATCGTTGGGATTGTCGCGGAATGTCATCCCAAGAGCCGGGCGCAGATAGGGCATGATCGAGACATCGCCTGGTGATACCATTGCTGTATCGCTAAATTGAGCGGAGTCCTGCGCAAAAGCATTCGTCGTCCCCAAGCTCGGGAAACAACACACGACCGCTATACTTATAATAAATGATAAAATGCGGAAGAGAATTGTCTGACTGGATGGGTTCTGTGATGTCCGGCGGTTGATGCTCACTATGTGCTTTCCTCTTGTCTATTGAAGTGTGCCGAGCCAGTCAGTTCTGGCACAGCATTATACTAAAAAGACGAATATCCCTGCCGGATGTCAAAACTTTTTTTCACCATGCTTACTCATCAAAAGCAACCTGTTTTTTATCTTTGTCAGACAACCGCGCCAATGTAGAAGCCAAACTGGCTCCAGTCAAGAGGAAAATACTGGGGACATGAACCCCGCCATTTTAACACCAGTCATTTTTTTCTTTGAATGATTTTCGCCCCGAGTTGAAAATCGTTGTGTTCCAAAATCCTTCTTTACAAGCCCTGCATACCATGTTATCATGACCGGCTAAACGGCGGTATGCGAAGCCGAGATTGCATTTCTTCTGTTGAAGATGCGATGACGAACAGCAGCGGAAAGTAAAAAAGAAAGTCCGATGGCAAAGTTTTCCAACCCAAACGATATAAAAGTCATTGTAGCCACAGACTGTGGCTCGACAACAACCAAAGCGATCTTAATCGAATTCCATAATGGCGAATACCGGCTAATGTCCCGAGGCGAAGCCCCGACCACAGTCGAAGCCCCATTCGAGGATGTGACAATGGGCGTACTTAATGCGGTCGGCGAACTCGAAGAGCTATCCGGTCGCAAGTTGCTCGATGAACAGGGACACTTCATTTCACCGGCAAACGGTAAAGTCGGAACCGATGTCTTTATCTCCACCTCCTCGGCTGGAGGCGGACTACAAATGATGGTGGCCGGTGTCGTGCGCTCCATGACCGCCGAGTCAGCCGAACGCGCAGCACTTGGTGCCGGGGCCATTGTCATGGACGTTATTTCATCAAATGACAAAAGACTTCCGCACCAGCAAATCGAACGCATTCGCCGGCTTCGTCCGGATATGATTCTACTCTCCGGAGGTATCGATGGCGGAACCACAACCCATGTGGTCGAAATCGCCGAACTTGTTGCCGCCGCCGACCCCCGCCCCCGACTTGGATCGAGTTACAAACTCCCGATTATTTACGCCGGTAACAAAGATGCCGCCAACTCTGTTAAAGACACGCTGGCAGACAAAGTTGACCTGCGTGTGGTGGACAATCTCAGACCGGTGCTCGAACGCGAAAATCTTGGTCCGGCCCGCGAAGAAATCCATGAACTATTCATGGAGCATGTCATGGCGCAGGCGCCCGGCTACAAAAAGCTCATGTCCTGGGCCGATGCCCCAATTATGCCCACCCCCGGAGCTGTCGGTCTTATCATCCAAACTATTGCAAATCAATTTAACATCACTGCCGTGGGAGTTGATATCGGCGGAGCTACGACCGATGTTTTTTCCGTCTTTCGTCCCGACGGCAGCACGCCGGTCTTCAACCGCACCGTATCGGCCAACCTTGGCATGTCGTATTCAATCTCAAATGTCTTCGCCGAAGCCACACTGCCGATGGTTATGCGCTGGGTTCCTTTCAAAATGGACGAGCGCGATCTCCGCAATCGTGTGAAAAATAAAATGATCCGCCCGACCACTATCCCTCAATCAATGGAAGAACTCGTTTTCGAGCAGGCTATCGCAAAAGAGGCCCTTCGCCTGGCATTTATTCAGCATCGAAGCTTCGCCTCCGAGCTAAAGGGCGTTCAGCAGCAGCGGACTATCGCCGACGCCTTCGAACAGTCTGCCTCGGGCGCATCCATTGTCAATATGATGAAACTGGATATGCTTATAGGCTCCGGCGGAGTCCTCTCCCATGCGCCGCGCCGTCAACAGTCGGCTCTTATGATGATCGATGCCTTCTCGCCTGAAGGCGTCACACGGCTTGCAGTCGACTCGATTTTTATGATGCCCCAGCTTGGCGTTCTGACCGAAGTTCAACCCAAAGCGGCGACAGAGGTTTTTGAAAAAGATTGTCTGATCCATTTGGGAACATGCATCGCCCCTACCGGAACATCAAAAAAGCCCGGACCGGTTATGAAATATACAATTGAGCTTCCCGGAGGAACGGTCACGGGAACACTTAATCATCTTGAGATGAAACTGATTAAACTCGGCATGCAGGACAACGGCCTGCCTCAAATGGCGAAGGCCAGCTTTGAACCTGAAGCCGGTTACGATGTCGGCGCAGGCAAAGGAAAGCGGCTCGATAAAGATATTCATGGCGGCGTTGTGGGCATCATTCTCGACGGACGCGGCCGGCCCTTTGACCTCTCATCGATAAGCGCCGACGAACGCGTTTCAAACCTTCGGAAATGGAATACCGAGCTCGATATTTATCCGGAGAAGGCCTGAATGTATGTCACATCGAACGAGCACTGATAAATCTATTACAGAATCCGGAGGAGTTTCGTGAATCGACTTTTGGCGTTAGTCTTCGGACTGACAATAATTTTATCTGTCGATGTTTTGGCAGAAAAACCATTCGTCTCCTTTAATGGAAAATTCTATTTCAACTATCCTGACAACTGGCAGCAGGTAGATTACAGAACAGTTGACTACTTCCTGTCGCAGGGACAGTCAAGCCAGCAAGCCTTCAACTACGAAGCGGTGTTTGCTCCTGACACACTCGGACCGTTCTTTGAACGCGAGTACCTGATTGTCACGCTCGATACTATCGGCATGATGAGCCAGCAGCGGATTGACTCTGTCCTTGGCGAATTAAATGACAACTTCGGTGATAAAGTTAAATACGCACCTGTCGGCAATTACATGACCGATCTGCGCTCGAACGCGCCCGTGTATGACCAGTCCACGCAGACTGTGTCTATCCTAACCGATGTTACAGACATCACCGACCAAGGCTCAGTCCTCAAAAAGAATCTGCTTGTACTCAAATTCTATGAACGCGGGATCGCAAACTTTTACTTCTATGCCTCGGATTCGATTTTTTCAACGCTCGCTCCCACATTTAAAAATATCGTTGCGTCGTTTTCGTCTGAAAATGTGGAATCCGCCACACCAAAAGAAACTGTCAAAATTGGCAATGTCGACGTCAAATCGAAGAAAAGCCCGATGTGGCTGTTTTGGGTTCCGATTGTCATTGTGCTTGGCGCATTGCTCGTTATTTTTAAAAAACGAAGACGGACGAGCTGATTTTTTCAAAATCTACCGCGAACTAAAACAGAAAGTAAAATAGAATGGCTCACTCATACACCCCCGGGCTCAAGGTCACCGACAAGCTCTTGGTTCAGAAGCACAGAATCCTTCCGCTTAAAGGTGATGTGCTCGTTAAAGTCGGTGACAGGGTGACCGAGGATGTTGTTGTCGCCCGTACCCTGCTCCCCGGAAACGTCGTCCCTATAAATGTGGCCAATAGTCTTGGCATTCCGCCGGAAGACATCGAACATGTCATGCTCAAAAAAGAGCGCGACCGGATTAGCGAAAAAGAAGTCATCGCCGCTACCAAGCCGCCATTCAATCTGGCCTTCTTAAAATTCATGTCTGGTTCATGCGCGGCCACAATCAATGGCACAATCGAATCAATTTCTCACGTTACCGGTCAAGTCCTTCAACGCGGTGAGCCGACCCCGGTTGAGGTCAAAGCCTATGTTCGCGGGGAAGTTACCGAAGTTTTTCCGCGCGAAGGTGTCGTGATAACTTGTGTGGCATCGTTTGTTCAGGGAATTTTTGGCATCGGAGGTGAAACGCATGGAGCAATTCACATGGCCGCCTCGTCCAACAGCATTGTTCTTTCCGAAGACTTAATTACCGCCGACCATAAAGGAAAGATACTTGTGGGAGGATCGCTCGTCACTGCGGGCGCGCTCAAAAAGGCCATTGCCATGGGCGTTAAGGGAATAGTTGTCGGTGGCTTCGACGACAAAGACCTTCGAGATTTCCTCGGGTATGATATAGGTGTGGCTATCACCGGCAACGAAGACATGTCCACCACCCTTGTGGTCACCGAAGGATTTGGCCAGATTAATATGGCCCAAAGGACCTTTGATCTTCTGAAAAGACTCGAAGGTCAAACCGCTTCAATAAACGGTGCCACCCAAATTCGCGCCGGAGTTATTCGTCCCGAAGTCGTTATTCCGGAGACAGGCAATGTCGACTTGAAATCCGCCAAGGTTGCAACGCTTGAAGGTATTACAATCGGTTCGCCGGTACGTGTTATCCGCCATCCCCATTTCGGTCGGCTTGGAAAAGTCATTGATCTTCCCTCTCCGCTGAGAAAACTTGAATCAGAATCAATGGCTCGAGTACTCGAAGTTGAATTCGATGGTGGCGGTAAAGCTGTTGTTCCGCGCGCCAATGTCGAAATGATCGAGAGTTAATCCCCTCCGATATAAACTGTCTCCACAGGCGTACCTTCAGTTCCGTCCGACTCGGCCGCATTTTTTTGTTGTGCGCTTTCATCGGCCGGATCAAGCCGCGTGCTGTCTTTGAGTTCCTCCGGATGCCCGGCGCCAGTCGACCCTTCTTTCGTATCTTTCTTTGAACCGACATCACAACCGGAATTGAAACAACCAATCAAAATCAGAATTATAATGGGAGGGTATTTTCTATTCATCTGTAATCCATTCGAAACCGTTGAACATTTTAGGTTCTTATGAAGAAAAATACATCCCATTGCGCGCAGATCAACTAAAAGAAACAGACAACCTCACACTCGGTCTGTTTTTGTTGACGATGGATAATGAAGTCTCCTATTATTGGCTTCCTGATGTTATCAAAACGCGTAACATCATGACAAATAAACTTTTAACTGTGAAGTACGTAAAAGCGATATGAATACATCAATCTGGCAGATTATCAACGATACTTCTACCTTTGGACTCTTCATTTTAATCATACTTGTCATTATGTCCTTAATCTCATGGACGGTTATTTTCAATAAATGGCGGGAGTTCTCCGGAATCTTTAATGACACTGAAAAATTTCTCCAACAATTTCGTCGCTCACGCTCACTGAATGATATCGTCGGCGCGGCCAAGACAACTAATCATTCCCCGCTTTCGTCTATCTTTCTCGCGGGTTTCGGAGAACTGAATGAACTTCGAAGCATGAACACCCAGGCGCCGGGTCTGCAACAAAACCGTATACAGTTAAGCGGTCATGATTTCGAAATTATTGAAATGACCATGGAAAGAATATCGACCGATGAAACGGTCAAAATGGAGCGAAGCGTGGTATTTCTTGCCACCACAGCAAGCGCGGCCCCGTTTATGGGACTGCTCGGAACAGTTGTCGGTATCATGGACGCCTTTTGGTCAATAGGCGAACGAGGCTCGGCCTCGCTTGCAATTGTCGCCCCCGGTATTGCCGAGGCCCTGCTTGCTACTATTGTTGGATTGGGCGCGGCTATTCCCGCCGTTATTGCCTATAACTGGGCGAATAATAAGATGAAGGGCATCAATGACCGATCCTTCAGCTTCATTCTTGAATTCATCGCTCGCGCTCGAAAGGAAGAGCGATGATTCGTCGTCCGCGCCACCGGGCATACCATGCCAATGCCGAGATAAACATCGCAAATCTTGTCGATGTTGTTCTTGTTCTGCTTATCATCTTCATGATCTCCGCGCCGTTGCTACAGTCGGGAATTGAAATAAACCTTCCGAAAACCCGCGCGGCGGTAACCGAAGAAGAAGCTCAAGGTGTCGTTCTCACCATCGACTCCAAAGGCGGCATCTATATAAATGACAAGTGGACGACTATGCCCGACTTTGAAAAAAACCTGAACGATGAGCTAAAACGTAAAAACACGCACGAGGTCTATTTGCGCGGCGATTCTGCGGTTGCTTACGGTGTCGCGATTGACGTTATCGGCCAGATGAAGGAAATGGGCATTGAAGCGATCGGACTTGTTACCACTCATCAGGAAAAGAAGCGCGCACAGAATCAACGGCGTTAGTCGGGACATGTCATGAAACGGGATATCCTTTTTTCAATAGCTTTTCATTCGACGCTGGTCGCGGCGGCCTTCTTTACACCCTCTTTTAATTTTCAGAAAAAACAGAATTTTGATGAAATTATCCGTGTGAATCTGACCAGTATGTCATCGCCTACTCCGGCCCAGCCCACCGCCGTTGCGGCTCCAAAAACCGAGGAGCCAAAGGTTGAGGCAAAACCGCCCGAAGAAAAAACTCCGGTCAAAACCGAGCCCGTGAAAAAACCCAAGACACCTGTGAAGAAACCCCAAAAAAAAGTCGAGCCCAAAAAAGAGCCGCCCAAAAAGACCGAGGCAGAAAAAGAAGAAAAAGAAACTGAAGAGCCTTCTGATAAATCCGAAGAATCAAAGACCGATGTGGAGTCGGCTCAGGGTAGTCCGTTCGCTGGCGCGACAGTTGATAACGCTAATTTCAACTATCCATACTGGTTTACCCAGACATTCAACAAAATTGCGAATAATATGAGAAATACCACCAACGTGGATAATCGCATTTTCTGCACAATTTACTTTCAAGTGCTTAAATCCGGACGGGTGATAGAGCTTCGTATTGAGAAATCGTCCGGATACCCTGATTTTGATGAGGCCTGTCTGGCAGCAGTCGAGAGATCGGCTCCATTCCCACCGTTACCCAATGACTTTATCGACGAAATTATCGGCATTACCCTTCCGTTCACAAATAATCAATGAGACAAAGGATTTTCTCCATGAAATGGAAACTCTATACGGTCATATTCGGAATAATCTTGTGTGCACAAAGTGGATTCTCTCAAAATACTGAGATTAGAAACATCTTCTTCGACACCATTCGAGCCGGAGATGTTCAGGTGACGCCTATTGGTGTCGATGACTCGCGATATATCGGCGCAAGTATCATCAATTCCGATGACTCCACCCTGATGCGCTACATCGCCGATGTCATCCGCCGCGATATCGACTTTTATTCCGATTTTGCCCTGGTTCCGATAGACAGCTTTTATCTCAAAACATACGAAATCGAAGAGCTTGACTTGCTTGGCTGGATGCGGCTCGGCGCTAAATATCTTGTTCGCCTCGAAGTCGAGTTCCCCGGCCCGAATATGCGCATCTATTGGCGGCTTTCTGATGTCATGTCAAAAGCGCAAATTGCCAAAGGACAAGTCGAAGACAACAGGACATTTTGGCGCGAACTGGCGCATGACATTTCAAATGAAATCGCCCGCACCTTAACCGGCGATGCCGGTATTTTCCGCACCCAGATTGTTTATGTCAGAAAAATACGTAACGGAAAAGAATTGTTTGTCTCAGATTACGATGGCGCGAATGAACGCCAATTGACCAAAAACGGCTCAATTAATCTCTCCCCTTCTTTTGCCCCAAACCTCGAAGATGTCTATTTCACGAGTTTCATGGACGGAAACCCACATCTCTATCGGGTCAACATTCAATCAGGCAAAACCACAAAAATTGCCTCGTATCCCGGAATCAATGCCGCTCCATCGGTTTCGCCCGATGGAAATAAAATCGCCTGCGTGTTGTCCAAAGACGGAAATTCGGAGATTTATCTGCTTGATACTTCAGGCAAAATTATCCAGCGGCTGACAAACAATGCCGCCATTGAGTCGGCGCCGTCTTGGTCGCCCGATGGCCGAATGATCGCCTTTACCTCCGACAGAACCGGCACACCACAAATCTATGTAATGGACTCCGATGGCTTTAATGTCAAGCGTTTGACCTATGAAGGCGGCTACAACGACTCCCCCCTGTGGTCGCTTCGCGGCCAGCGTGTGACCTTCGTCAGCAGAACCAAACAAGGCAGATTTGATCTGGCATCGATCAATACCGATGGAACAGATTACCGGGTATTAACTCAGCTCGGCATGAACGAAAACCCCCATTTTGCGCCCGATGGCAAACATATCGTGTTTACCTCGTCACGCTTAAGCGGCAGCGATATTTACAGTATGGACCTGACCGGCCGCAACCAGCGGAGAGTCACACGAAGCGGCGATGCCTCAAACCCGACTTGGGGCCCCATTCGCTGAAGAAGCCAAATTATACAAAATCAGTGTGGATTTAGAGGTAATTCCAAATCGGAATGCATTGTTAAAAGCCTTTGAAGCAAAGGCGATAAAAATATCCTGTTTTTATTGTTGACCTTGATAAATCTCCTATGTTACTTTCGTCCAGTTTGTTAGAAATAAAGGCTACTTTAAATCCCTTAAGGGAGGAATAGAGAAGAAATGAAGAAGACATTACTAACCGTACTCCTGCTTGCTGTGGCCATTGTTGCCAGCAATTGTGGCAAACCCAAGCCCACCGTTGAGGAAACCACGACCACAACACCTCGCACCGAGACGCCCACTCCTGTCGACACGACATCTCGTCCTGTCGAACCACCAGTTCAGCCTTCACTACAGGAGAGCCAGTTCCAGACCGTCTATTTTGATTTTGACCAGTTTAATCTTCGCTCGGACGCCCGTGCCGCCCTCGATGCCAACTACCAACTGCTGACAGAATTCCCCGATGTTATTGTGCGTATCGAAGGTCATTGCGATGAGCGAGGTACTGTTGAATACAACCTTTCACTTGGCGAAAAACGCGCCCGTTCTGCAATGGATTATCTTGTAGGACGCGGGTTATCAGCCAACCGCGCTTCAGTCATCTCCTACGGCAAAGAGCGCGCAAAAATTCAGGGCAGCAATGAAGACGCCTGGGCAAAAAACCGACGTAGCGAATTTACCATTGCCTCACGTTAGGATTATGAGTATAACCGGTATGAAATCCCGCACAAAGTCAACCCAAACCGCCACGTTACTAATCGTGGCGGTTGTTGGTGTGGGCGCATTGCTCCCCGGTTGTGTCACCAAAAGGGATATTGACCAGGTCAATACCAGGCTTGACACCATTGAAATTCAGAACCGAAGGACCGAACATCTTATCGCCCGCATGGATTCAATTATTTCGGCAGGTGCGACTGCCAACGACCAGATGCGGACAGACATCCGGGTCAGCACCGATGAACTTGGCCGTCAAATCCAGTCTCTGCTTGATAATATGAATGATTTGACATCGCAACTTGCCAAGATGAACCGCACACAGACAATCAAACTTCCTCCGACAAGCTCCGGACAGACAGATACTGCGAGTCAGCAAGGTTCAGCCCGGTGCGATGGTATGTACGACGATGCTTTTGTTTTAGTTCGAAAGGGTGAATATAATTCGGCAATCGAAGGCTTTCGCAATTTTCTGCGTGATTGTACGAACCACCAGAACACCGAAAATGCCTACTACTGGATTGGCGAGTGCTTTTACTCAACTGAGAAATATAACGAAGCCGTGACCGAATTTGAATACCTGCTTGCCAATTTCAAAAATTCGGCTAATATCGGCCGCACACTTTATAAGCTCGGGCGTTCTCAGCAGGAGATTGGCAATAAGGACGAGGCCAAGAAACAGTACCAGCGTCTTGTTAAAGATTTCAGCGGAACATTGGAAGCAGAACAGGCAAAAGAGCGGCTCAAAGACCTCAAGTAGCCGATAAAGAATATGCCGTTAGAGACGGTCAGATTAAATATCGATACTCCGGCCGGGCAGTTAATGCCAAGTCGGGGGTTTTATCAGTTGGAGGAAGACTCCCTCTATGTCCAGATCGGCCCTTTCGACGTCCAGCACCGCTTCTTCTCTTTCTTGGAGGCGGAGACGGTTCGTTTTGACCTCGATAAGAAAGGTGAACTAATATTTATTGAGGTCTCGCTCCCCCGCAGACGCTGGACAGTTGATTCCAATCTCATACTGCCGGCTGAATCCTTGCCGGCCGATATTCGATGGCTTGATTTTCGTCAGTCAATAATCGAACCTAAACTGATTACAAATGATAAGCACAGCATTCTTTGCATATCACTTTCCGATACACCAGCCAAAACATCTTTCAACCTTGCTCAGTCTGTCATCGTCCAGACCGATGGTGAAAATCATCTTCATTCAGTTTGGGTAACAGACATCGTGGATGATCTCGCCGGCAAAGAGATCGCGGCTTTCCGCAAAGGTCTCGCTAAGCATTAACCTGTCGGATTTTTCAACTCGCACAGTTTATCCCGAAGCCTAAGGCAGCCTTGACCTGCCCGAATTGAATATATAACTTTCCGATATGCCCATTCTTGATAAAGCGACTCAGGATGAATACGCACACCTCAAAAAAGAAATCGAGCGTCACAGCCATCTTTACTATGTGAGTGACAAACCGGAAATAAGCGACACGAAATTTGACAAACTCTTTGACCGTCTGCTTGCCATAGAAAAGGATCATCCTGACCTCATAACATCCGATTCCCCGAGTCAGCGAGTCGGCGCAACCCCCTCAAAAAAGTTCGCGCCCTTTCGGCACCGCGCCGCAATGCTGTCGCTTCAGAAGGTAACGACCATACAGGAGTTTATAGAATTTGACCGCCGGGTTCGCGAGGGACTTGAGTCGAAAACAGAAATCGAATACTTCACCGAGCCGAAACTCGACGGGCTGGCTGTCGAACTCATTTACGAAGATGGGCTTTTTGTCGCTGGCGGAACACGAGGGGACGGAACTTCGGGCGAGGATATCACGCCAAATCTTCGCACGATAAAAAATATCCCTCTGCGGTTATCTGAAGAGACGTCTACGCGATTTCCGCTGCTTGAGGTGCGCGGCGAAGTTATCATGCGAAAATCAGCATTTGAAAAGTTAAATCGAAAGCAGACTGAAGCCGGTCTACCGCCTTTGGCAAATCCAAGAAACGGCGCCGCAGGTTCGCTTCGCCAACTTGACCCAAAAATAACGGCCTCCCGGCCGCTCGCATTTTATGCCTATGGCATTTCCGAAACTGAATATGAGGATCTGCCGTCACAGAGAGAAACTATGCAGTTTCTCCTCAAGGAAAGATTCCTTGTGAATGAAAGCGCGGCAACCGCGACCGGAACTGACGAAGTCCGGCTGAGGTTCGAAGTGTTGGAAAAGTTACGTACTTCGCTTGATTTTGAAATTGACGGCATGGTTGTCAAGGTTGACCGCTTTCGTTCACAGGAAATTTTGGGGCAGGTTTCTCACGCGCCACGCTGGGCGGTGGCATGGAAATTCACCGCGGAGCTTGCAGAAACGACTCTTATTGGGTTGGAATTCTCCGTCGGACGCACCGGTGCCATAACACCTGTGGCATTGCTCAAACCGGTCAGAGTTTCTGGTGTAACTGTTTCAAATGCCTCGCTTCACAACGAAGACGAACTCACACGGCTCGACATCCGAATCGGAGATACAGTCGTCATTCGACGTGCCGGAGATGTAATTCCTGAAGTCATGGAAGTCATTGTCGATAAGCGGCCGGACCGCGCCAAGCGGGTCAAATATCCAGAAGTCTGTCCCTCATGCCGCGAAGCCATTTCCCGCACCGAAGGCGAAGCCGCCTACCGCTGTTTCAATGCGGCGTGCCCGGCCCAGCTCGAAGGAAAACTCTATCATTTTGCCTCCCAAGGCGGCTTTGACATTGAAGGCTTTGGAGACAAAATTGCCCAACAGATTATTGCAAGAGAGTTGGTCCAAGACCCATCTGATATTTTCTGCCTGACCAAAGATCAGTTGCTCACAATGGACTTAATGGCCGACAAGCGGGCGCAAAATCTTCTGGACGCTATCGATCGAGCTAAAAAGGTCGAACTCCCGAAACTCATCTATTCTTTTGGGATAATTGGAGTTGGTGAGTCAGTCGCAAAATTGCTTGCGGATAATTTTGGGGATTTTGATACTCTATATTCAGCCTCTCTGCATACCCTTGAAGAGATTCAGGGAATTGGGCCGACCATTGCCGCCAATATAGTGCAGTTCTTCTCCCTTGCCGGAAATAAACGAATGATTGAAAATCTCAAAAAATCAGGGGTTACCTTCAGCCCGTACAAATCAAAGTCCTCCGGCGGCAAACTCGAAGGGAAGACATTTGTCATCACCGGGACACTTTCACAGCCGCGAAATCATTTCAAGAAACTTATCGAAAACAACGGCGGCCATGTTGCCGGCTCAGTTTCCAAGGCTACAAGTTTTCTGCTTGCCGGAAGCGATGCCGGCTCAAAATTGGATAACGCCAAAAAACTCGGAATCCCTATTCTCGACGAAGACAGTCTCAATAGCCTTCTTTGATTCCCTCAACTATCGCCTTCAGATACATATTTGGAAAACTTCTCGACAGTAGTATATTAGCGGCCATGGAAACTGAATCCCGAGTGTATGGTTTTTGGAAACAACTCAAGGCGCCTATTTTTGCAATGGCTCCTATGGCAGACGTTACCGATGCGGCTTTTCGAGAGATAATTGCCCGTCGAGGCAAGCCAGATGTTTTCTTTACTGAGTTTGTCGCGGTCGATGGCCTCTGCTCTGCTGGACGCCCTAATTTGCTCAAAAGTCTTATGTACCATGAATCCGAACGGCCGATAGTGGCTCAATTTTTCGGAGAAAAACCTAAACATTTCTACGAAACCGCTCAATTGGCGGTGGAACTTGGGTTCGATGGGATTGACCTCAATATGGGCTGTCCGGTCAGAACTGTTACCAAAACCGGTTCTGGCGCGGCGCTTATAAAAACGCCAGGGCTTGCCAAAGAGATAATTGTCGCAACTCAGGAAGGGGCTGGTAACCTCCCGGTATCAATAAAAACCCGTATAGGTTTCAGCAAAATTGCGCTCGAAGATTGGGTGGGGCATTTGCTCGAAACAAAACCGGCGGCAATTACCCTGCATCTTCGGACCGCAAAAGAGATGTCGCTTGTTGACGCCCATTGGGAATTGATCTCTCAGGCCGTGCGGGCAGTCCAGGGAACCGGCACAATATTGCTTGGGAACGGCGATGTGAAATCCATTGCCGAAGCCGAGGAGCTTGTGAAGACAACTGGTATTGACGGTGTGATGCTTGGTCGGGCTATTTATGGCAATCCGTGGTTGTTCAATCGCTCTATCAATCCAGAAGATATTACTGTCGAAGAAAAGTTCAGCGCCATGATAGAGCACGCTCATCTTTTTGAATCAATTTTTCAGGGGCATAAAAATTTCGCGATGATGAGGAAACACCTTCGTTCGTACGCCTCCGGTTTTGCCGGCTCAAAAGAATTGCGTGTGAGTTTCGAGCAGGTTAACTCGGCTCTTGAGGTCAGAGACTGCATCGATTTGGCCCGCCACCGTATGGAACAGACTTTGTCGGTGCAGTCCGTAGTCTCGGCCTGATTGCCAGCTTTCTCCTGACATTTTCCGATATTCGCAGGTCGACGCTGACCTACAATTCTCCGCAATGACGTATCGGGGAATTTGTGGCTGGTGTACGTCCCTGTGCACCAGCCTTTATACCAGTGCAGGGCAGAGACGCCCCACACGAAAGTTCAAAGAGAAATTGCTTTAATACATCTTCGCGCGGCCCGCCGCGGCGGGCTGTCGCGCGCTAGATATCACGAAATGGGGCGTCTGTTAATCTTCTCCGCCAGTTCCGATACTGTCTTAATCAAGGCATCCACTTTCGCTTCAAGCCTATCCAGATCACTCTTTTTCGCCCAATGAAGTTCATCTGCGAGTTTTGTCGCAGTCTTTTCAGCCCCTTCCTTTACTTTGGCAGTAAAATCCGAGGTCGACTGGCCAGCCCTCTCAAGTAGTTCAATCATGGCCTTTTTGCGATCTGACTGATCGAGTTCACCCTTGGCGATAAGTTCATCGATAATCTTCTCAGCCTTGGCTTTCGTTATCTCAAAAGCCCCAATCGAGGCCAATACTGTTTTCTTTAATATGGACATCAAAATCTTCTCCTATCCTTCCTAAAAAAAATTCATTCCACCTTATTATATATTGAAACAGGTAAAAAACACGAGAGTTCGCTATAAACGAGCAAAGATCTGAATCTGCTGGAGCGGGAAGGTAAAGAAGGATTTTAGGAATCGGACGTCAAAAAAACTAGTAGCGGCTGGTCGACATGATAACAATATTGACAATTTCAAGCAGCCGTTCGCATGAAAAAGGCTTCTTTATAAACATATCGCCGCCGACTTTGAACGATCGTCCCATATCGTCGTTGCGGTCTTTTCCGGTGAGAAATATTACCGGAATATGCGCAAGAAGCGGGTCTTTTTTGATTTCTTTGCAGGTATCGTATCCATCGGCGCCGGGCATCATAATATCAAGCAGGATAACATCAGGGCAAAGTTTACGGGCCGCTTCAACAGCGTTCCCGGAGCTGTTTTCTACGCCTACCATGTAGCCGGATTCGGTCAGAAACGTCGCGACTATTTCGGTGATCTCGGGTTCATCGTCAATTATTAAAACTTTTGCCGTTCCAACTTTGATCTTATGAGACATGATAAGCCTTTCGCCCGATGCACTCGTTCTATACTCTTTAGCACTATGAACTAATGAGAAGTATCGACAATCCAAATATTTTCTTAACTTCTTAAAAGCATTGATACAGACAGCAGTTTTTGACAATATGCGATTGTTCGAATCATTTTGTTTGCCCCGCAAAGCTCATCGGCGTATCCTTGCTGGGTGGATAAACCTAAAGAAGACATGGTCTTTGTTGCCAGAAACCGAAAAGCAAGGTATGACTTCGCTGTCTCCGAGACAATCGAGGCCGGTATCGAACTAAAAGGGAGCGAGGTCAAATCGATCCGCGAGGGAAAGCTCAACCTGGCCGATGCCTATGCCATTGTCGAAGGAAATCAGGTGATTTTACGGAACCTGCATATAACACCCTATAAGATGTCCGGAGAACCGCTCGACCCTGACCGCCCTCGGCGGCTGTTATTGCACAAACGGGAGATCGTGAAACTTTCGGTGAAAACACTGCAACGCGGTTTGACACTTATTCCGCTCGCTCTTTACTTTAGAGGAAAGCGGTTGAAGATTGAACTGGGATTGGCTGTAGGGCGTAAAAAGTACGACAAGCGGCAGGTTATTGCCGAAGCCGAAGCCAAGCGAAGAATTGACCGGGCGAAACGAAGGGATCTCGATCATTGAGTTTTCATAAGGCATTTGCCCTCTTTGTTACCCCTGCCCTGGTGTTCCTGCTTATTCTTGGCTGTCTCGCACCGACATCGGCTAAGGTAAAAGTTTCCATCGCCGGCAGTTACGAGGAAGTCGAGAGCACAACCGAAAACGGCATCCAGTATGTCTCGCTCTCTCAACTGGCCCAAACCCTCGGCGGGTCGCTCGATTGGGAAATTATCGGCCACCAGATAAGTTACACCCATGACGAATTCCGCTTCGATTTTGTTATAGCCTCACCTTACTTCACGCTAAACGACAGCATCTTCAATATGACCTATGGCGCAATTGTGAAAAACGGTCAGCTTTTCGTGCCTGTCGAGACCTTTCTTCCCTATCTGGATAAGGCGGCTGTCGAAGAGATCGACTGGGATGAATCCACCCATGCGGTGCTTGTCGACCCGAACGGTTTCGATGCAACAGATCTGTCTGTGTCGATCAAGGCTAATGGCGTTCTCGTCGAGATATTTCTCAGCAAACCGGTCGGTTATGATATTTTCGTCACCGAAGGCAACTGGGTGAATGTCTCACTGCGCGACTGCAGAATAAACTCCGAGCGAATAATCTCTCGAAAAGACCCGCGTCTCATGTATAAAATTTCAACTCACCAGGAAGGGACCACCGGTCAGATATCGATGCAATTCAAGAAGCCAATCGATCAGTGGCACCATAAATTAGTCGAGGAGCCGCTTCGGATTCAGATTTCGATCCCCGATCAAAGTTTTGAAATTGAAACAGTCGACAATAACCCGGTAGGGCCGGATGAACTGGTTGATGCCGTCGTTATCGATGCTGGACATGGAGGCTCTGACTACGGCGCGATTGGCCGCAATGGGACACGTGAGAAAGATGTGACGCTGGCCATAGCCAAAGAGCTTGCGACAAAATTTAGGCGCGAAAAATCGATAAAAGTGATCATGACTCGCGAGTCCGATAAAACAGTCTCATTGGAAGAACGGGCATCAATTGCGAACAAAGCCGGAGCGGATCTTTTCATCTCGATCCATGCCAACGCGAGCCCCAAAGCGCAGGCGCGGGGATGGAACGTTTTTTTTCTCGCCCCGGCCAAAAATGATTCTGCCCGGGCGGTAGCGCAGTTGGAAAACAGCTATTTCCTGCGTGAGAAAACACTCAACGATGAAGACCTGCCTGACACCGATTCGGACGATCCGGTACTCTCTATTCTCAACGAGATGATAATGACCGAATTTCAGGCAGAATCCCAGGATTTCGCCCTTATGCTCGACAGGGAGATGCGCAAGAATCTTGATATCCCGGCGCGTGGGGTAGACCAAGCCGGGTTTTTTGTGCTGAACAAAATCTTTATGCCTTCTCTCCTTGTTGAAAGCGCGTTCATTTCCAACACCTCAGAGGAGCGTATGCTTAAAGACAGAAAATTCCAAACCCAGATCGCGCAAAGTATTTATGACGCCGTTCTTCGCTTTAAAGGAAAATACGAGCAAAAGTAAATTCTTTGATTAAGGCCTTCACAATAGATTACCTATGAATCAAAAACTTGGCAATGAAACAGCCAGCGACCCGATTGGAATATTCGACAGCGGTGTCGGCGGCTTGACAGTGGCCCGCGAGGTCTTCAACCTACTGCCCTATGAACATGTCGTCTACTTTGGCGATGTCGGACGTTCGCCGTATGGAGGCCGCTCTCGCGAGATTATCACACAGTTTACAATTCAGGATGTGGCCTTTCTCCAGGAACACAAAGTCAAATATATAATCTGCGCCTGCAATACCGTCTCTGCCGTTGCCTTTGACGAAGTGCAAAAAAAATATAATATCCCGATGATCGGGGTGATATCCCCCGGGGCAAAAGCCGCAGTCGCACAGACAAAAAATGGACGAATCGGCGTTATCGGCACCCATGCCACAATCAACTCCGACGCTTATGCCAAGACTATTCGTGAGCTAAATCCCTCGCTCAAAGTTTTTTCTCTGGCCTGTCCGCTCTTTGTCCCTTTGGCCGAAGAAGGCTATATCGATCAGGAAGCGACATATCTCATCGCCAAAGATTATCTTCAGACGATGCATGATGTTGGGATCGATACTTTGATACTTGGATGCACCCACTATCCTTTGCTCAGAAAAGTTATAGCCGATGTCATGGGCGACAAAGTTACCCTCATCGACAGCGGCCAGGAAACAGCCCGTGTCGCGCAAAGTGTGATGCAGGAGAAAAATCTGCTCCGGAACGAGAATGAAGGCTCAGGCAAACGGAACGGTGAGCACCAATATTTTGTCTCCGATGTCCCTGAAAAATTCTCGCAGGTGGCCTCACGATTTCTTGGCCGTCTTGTTGATAGAATAACCAGAGTCGATATCAGCCGTTATTAGTTCTCAGGACTTTTTGTGCAGCTTGTTCTTGCGACCAACAATGATGATAAAATCACTGAGATGAGACATCTCTTGGATGACCTTCCTGTCACAATTCTCACTCGCCATAATTTTCTTGAATTCCCCGACCCTGAAGAAACCGGCTCGACGCTTGTTGAAAATGCCCTGATTAAGGCTCGCGCCATTGCCGATTTTACAGGACTGCCATCGCTTGCCGATGACTCAGGGCTCGAAGTCGACGCTCTTAATGGTGCGCCGGGTCTGTTTTCATCCCGATATGCCGGCGAAAATGCGACGTATAGAGATAACTACAATAAATTACTTGTCTCTTTGGCGGGAATCCCGACCGGAAAGCGCACCGCGCGATTCCGCTGTGTTATCGCTCTGGCTTGGACACCGGATGATATCGAAACGATTTTGGGGACAGTCGAAGGCATAATTGCTGAAAAAGTTTTTGGCGTAGAAGGATTTGGATATGATCCGGTCTTTTTCTATCCCCCTTTTGACAAACGCTTCTCAGAAATGACGCTTGATGAGAAAAACCGTGTTTCGCACCGCGGCAAAGCCCTTACCCAAGCGCGCACAAAAATCATCGAGCGGCTCAATCGGACATAAATGTCGCCTCTGAGAGTTTTCGGATTTTCACGTAACTGATAGTTTTCGAAAACTCATTGCCCGATATGACCGCCCAGCCTATATTCCTCTTCTTGAAATTTTAGTGTGAAGGATATACAATGAATGTTTTACTTATAGCGCTTCAAAAAAACGGAAAACTAAACTCAGCATCGTTTGAACTTATCGAGGCCGCCCGCCCGCTGGGTGGGGCACTGTGCACTGCCATACTTTCTGACAATGCCGAGCCGCTGGCCAAAGAGCTTGCCTCCCGAGGCGGCGGCAAAGTCCTCTCAGTCTCTGATCCGGCATTGAAACATTTCAATGAAGAGATTTATACAAAGGCTATTGGGCACCTTATTGCAAAATATAAACCATCGGTCGTACTTGCCCCGGCAACATTTTATGGCCGCGCCCTTATCGCTCGGGTTGCGGGATTCAATGGCGGAGCGATGGCCTCCGAGATTACCGGGCTGGCGCTTGAGAATGGAGCGGTTGTCGCCACCCGGCCCAGTTATGGCGGGAGTGTCATTGCCAAAGTTTCGGCCACTGATTCCACAAAACCATTTTTTATTACGGTGCGTCCAAAAGTTTTTGCTGAATCAAAATCAGGAAGCGGCGAAGTTGTAAATGAGTCAATTGATGGCTCAACTTTGACCTCAAGAGCGGTCACCAAAGAAGTTCGAGTCGAATCAAGCGGCACACTGACCCTTGCCGAAGCCGATAGGATTGTTTCCGCCGGACGCGGAATTCGCGGCCCGGAGAATGTCGATTTGATCAAGGGACTTGCCGAATCGCTCAATGCCGCTTTCGGCTCTACACGCGCAGTAGTCGATGCTGGCTGGGTTCCGTACGCCCACCAAGTCGGCCAGACCGGACGCACAGTCAACCCAAAACTCTATGTGGCTGTGGGTATCTCAGGCGCTATCCAGCATCTCGTCGGAATGCAGTCCTCGCAAACGATTGTCGCAATCAATAAAGACAAAGACGCCCCAATTTTCAAAGTGGCGAGTTATGGTATCGTCGGTGATCTGTTTGAGATTGTGCCGGCCTTGACCAAAAAGTTCAAAGCCGAATTGGCTTAGATGGTTACGGAGCCGTAACTTTGATATAGCCAGTTCTCGTGAGAATGCTGGTATTGCATGGACTGGTGACTCGTAACTGAACTGTGTAGGTTCCGATATTCTGATAGATAATGATTGGATTCTGCAGACTCGACGTGTCGATAGCGGTCGTATCTCCAAAATCCCATTCCCATGAATCGATAGTACCAGTTGAGAGGTCTAAGAATGCCACATTCAATGGAGCTTTGCCGCTATCGACAGCCGCTGAAAAATTAGAGGCCACACTGTCAACTGTAATATAATTGGCTCTTGAAACCGAAGCCGACCCGAATTTCCCGGTGCCGGTTAGCGAGACGGTAAATATCCCTCTTTTATTATAGACATGCTTGACTGAATCTGCGGTCAGATTCGAGGAAACTGTTCCATCGCCAAACGCCCAGCTAAAGGTGGTCACATTGTTCGAGGAATCCGCCCTGAAAAGAACTGTATCATCAAAACAGACTGCGGTGTCGGATGCGCTGAAAGAGGACAACCGTGGCAGTGAATCATACCGTGTCAAAGATTCCCTCAGAATCTGTTCGGAGTAGGCGGCGTTATGCACTCCGCGTGAACCATCTTCTCTGAACATCAGATAATTATATAGAATTTGAGCCAGTCCGCGCGGAATAGCGGTGTCCTGTGGAATGAAGACAATTCCCATAGGATCAGACGGATCGAGGATTCCCTCCGCCCTAAGTAATATTTCAAGACTGTCCGCCAGAATCGCAATGGTATCCAATCGCTCGAATTGATAGAAGTCCTGGACGACCCGTGTCTTGCCCAGAGTACCAACATGACAGGCGGCGACATTGCAGTTTGCGACAAGCTGAGAGCCGCTTTCATCTTCAAGTCGGAACGTATGTTCCCCAAATGAGGCGCCAACTCCCTGACCAAAGTGACATGTCAGGCAACCGTCTCTGCCCAGAGTACTATCATGGCTGTTTTTTACAACTATGGTATCAAAGAGAAACGCGCTTCGGCCAATCAGCATGTTCGCCTGTGTGCTTGAGTGAGGGCCAAACCGATTATTTATCAAGGCAGAATTGGCGTTCAATATCGGGACAGTTGCCGCCTGATGACAGTGAACGCACATGTTCGACTTGGCGCCATCATATACTGATGCATCCTTGAGGACAACCTGAGCGGCATTCCCTCGAAGGGAATCGAGCGTCCAAGTACCGAAATTTCCGGTATGAGGAGAATGACAGGTAAAGCAATTTATCGTAGAGGGCTGACTCTGATTGGCTTGGGAACCAGTTTGAATAAAATCAACAAATCCATTACCGGAGTGACATATCGGACCGCAGGCGGCGGTGTTTTCAAAGTCGCCGTTAAAAAAGACAGTTGCCTCAAGGAGTTCTGTTGACGCATGGCGCGAGTTTTCCCACTGCTCTCTCGGCTGGACAATCTGAGAATCATCGGAATCAGTATGACAAGTCAAGCAGGCTTGGCCAAGGGTGGTGTCGATAACTGTCACCTGAGTTGTTTCAGTTACAAGTTTATCACAGCCGGAAACGATTATAAGTATGAGAATCAGGGGCAGACCGAGAAGAAAGCAAGGGAAGGCTTTATTCAAAAAAAAGGGTTCTATATTGCGCATCCGAATGCCAAAGTAGTCAAAATTGATACTTTAGTCAATGGCTTAATAGGCGAATTAGCTTGCCCCTGCCTCAAAAATTGACTACTTTGGATGCAAGACGTGAAAGAACTTTTGACTGCCAAAACTGACTATCCTTTTTTGCTGTTTCTCAATGAATATAGAGGAATCTTGAGGCGTTTTGATTCATTCCGTTCAACTTCGCCCACAGTACACCACAATCATAATTTATCAGGAAACAAATAAGTGAACATGAATCTGCGACATTTTATACGCGACTGTACCTTGGTCTTCTCCGCCGCAATTCTGGCTTCCCTGCCGTCTCAAAGTGACGGCGGAGAGCTTGCCCATCGATATGAACTTGTTGCCCCGCCCAAGAACGGACTGCTCTCAAATAGTGTCATCGATATTATTGAACACAACGGAGCCGTTTGGCTGGCTACCGGCAAAGGAATAAATTTCTCGAATAATAACGGGCTGTCTTGGCAATTCTATAACACCTCAAATGGCCTGGTAAGTGATAACGTCTCCGCCCTTTATTCATCCGGCAATCGCCTGTGGACAGGCACAAACCATGAAGAAACCGTCTCAAATCAATTGGTAACAGCTTCAGATGGAGTATCCTACACCGACAACGACGGCGATACATGGACGACTATTGACTTTAACTCAACGGGACAAAATATAAATTTTGTCACCGGGGGCAATCGGACGATTTTTGACATTACCGGCGCTAATAACAGACTCGAAGGGCCAAACAACGACTGGGTCTTTTTCGCGGCGTTTGCAGGCGGATTTTTGGCGTCCCGCGACGGCGGAATAAACTGGAGGCGAATTTTCCCTTCTACTGCGGACTCGGCTCAGTACTATGCCGGTGGCCAGCCGTCGCTTGAAAACAGGTATTTTTCTGCTGTCGCAGACACCACCCATCATGATTCACTCCTCGTCTGGACGGGTACGGCAGGCGGCGTATTTCAGTATGTCTTCTCTCCCAATGACAAAAAGCTTTATATAAGAGGCGTCAACCGATTAGCCGTTTGCGATAGCTGTTTAACTACAAACTCCCTCTTCCTTGGTGGAACCTCGGGAGTGGCAGTGGGCAGAAGAAGCGGATCGCCCTTTTTTACGAGAACTGTCGTTGACGGACTCCCCGGACCAAACGTGACTGCTATCATCCCCTTTGCCGATCGGCTCTTCGTCGGAACAAGCGACAATATCGCCGTCAACTCGACAGGTCTTGCGATCTCTGCCGACGGGGGAAACAGTTACAGTGTACCCTGGATTCAACCGGCTATTGGAACGAAGAGAATAATTTCTGATTTTGCCAGCATTGATAGTCGCCTCTACCTTGCCGGTCAGCAGAACGGGCTCCTTGTAACTGGTGACACCGGCAGTACATGGACTCGCATACTAATCGACTCAGCTCAAGCTGGATCAGCGGTGAATACCGTAAATGCGCTCAAGGCTCTTGGGGACACTTTGTATGTTGGGACGGACACCGGGTTTGCAGCGCTCTATCTGGATCCAGCCGGGTCAATTGACTCTCTTACAAGATTTGCATTTGTTGAGGACGCTAATGGCTCGACAAAAATAATTCGCATCGCAATCCAGCAGTTTTCTGATACCGCGACACCAACTCTGATCGATTCAACGGCTATCTGGCTTGTACATCGCCCCGCCACCGTGCTGGGTAACCCGACGGTTACATTCTCTCTGGACAGAGGCGCCAGTTTTATGCCTCGTATTGTTCCCCCTACAAACGATCTATCCTTTGTAGGTGATACAATATTTGTCCTGACCAATGTCGGAGTGCGATACTTTGTCTCACTGGCCGATGAGATCAACGACCCCTATACCATAATAGACAGTCTTGATGCGAGCCTTCGCTACACTCAAACCGATACCATAAATACAGGCATTGTCCTCGGAGATACCATCTATTTTGCCACGCAAAACGGCATTGCCATTTCAGTGAATCGGGGCAAAAAATATAAAATTCATAGGGCGAATTTCGATTCGCTCCGAGCCGATCAGACGCTCAACCATACCTTTGCCAACAGCGCTCGAATCGCCCCGGATACGACAATCGCATTCGGCATTTCAGGCGATTTCAATCCTGCAATCGGAGTGCAGTACAGGGGACCTGATTCTACGGCTGATATTTGGGTGTCGGGCCGGCCAGTCTCCAGTGGCGGGGATGGCATCTCACGAGGGCGGTTCAAATCAGCAATCGATTCGTCATCTGGCTTTGTAGACACATTAATGCGACTCGAATGGGATATTCAGTATGAAGAAGATTTTGCGTGGAATTTTGGATTTCGCAATGATACGATCTTCGCCGCAACAAATATCGGCCTGCTTCGCTATGTAGAAAACCGCGTGGGTAGTAAATGGGACACCATTCCGCTTGTGAATAGTACGACCAATGAGCCTTTGCTTGATCCGGAAACAGCCATTTTTGCGGCAGAGGTAATCGGAGACTATCTCTGGGTTGGCACTGGCGATGGCACAATCAGGATTCTCCTGACCGATACGGCGTTAACGGACCAGCGTCTCTTTGGCGTTGTCGATTCCACAACTCCCTCGAACGAAGTCTATGCCTACCCTGTGCCGTTCAGCCCAAGTCGCGGCGGGTCCATTGATTTTCATTTTACAGTAGAAAATGCTGGAAATGTCACGATCGAGGTTTATGATTTTGCAATGAATTTGGTCGCTCGGCCAATCGACAATTTGTTCTACTCCGCCGGAATATATCCCAACGGTTCATCTCAAGGTCGAACCTGGGATGGCCTCAATGGAAAGGGCGAGATTGTCGCAGTAGGTGTTTATTACTTTAAAGTTCTGACTGATTCCGGCGAACGCCGCTGGGGAAAATTGGCGGTGATTCCATGACCCGATCTACGTCTCGATTCATTCCGACTCGCAAGCTTGCCGCGCTCCTTATTGCTGCCGCTATCGTATCAAGCGCGACCGACATCCTTGGACAGGACGGCGATGGCGGCGATGCCGGAGCGTTTCTGCAAATTCCCGCAGGAGCGCGACCGACGGCAATGGGCGGAGCCTATCGATCAATCTCCGATGACGGCGCCGCGCCTCTTTTTAATCCGGCCGGATTGAATAATCTCAACAAACCTCTCCTGTCGACATCGTACCGCGCAATGCAGCTTGATAGAAAGCTGGGCTACCTTACTGTCGCTCTGCCTATTCAGGGACGCGCCGTCATCGGGTTCCAGTGGCTCTATGCCGGTTCAGGGTCGGTCATGGCGCGTGACGAAGATGGCATGGCTTTGGACCGCGAGATTAGCCAGAATACAAGCCAAATTTCAATTCTCTTCGCCAAGCGTTTCGAGAACTATCTCGCCGCAGGCGTAAATATTAGCTACCTGCATTCGGGTATGACAGAGATCTCCGCAAATAGTGTGGGCTTTGATTTTGGGGCTGTTCTCTATTTCGATTGGTTTGTTGATAGGGAAAAACGCGAGGATATGGCCATCAAAGATATCCAACTCGGCTTGCTGATAAAAAACATCGCCAAAACCTTCACCTGGAACAGCGAAAAATATAATCTCAAATACACAACTGGCGGTCTTGGGTTTGAGCAAAAAGATGCGATCCCTGTCGAAATCGGAATTGGTCTTTCATCGCGGTTTCTGAAGCGAAAACTGCTTTTGGCTTCGGACATATCAAAAAATGCCAAACAGGCTATCGTGCCGCATTTCGGCGCTGAATACTCGTTGAGTCCTGAGTTTGCCCTGCGTGCAGGCTATGGCGACGAGCGTCTGACCGCCGGCACCGGCTATGTCTTCCATATAGGCAAAAAACTACTGGCCATTGATTATGCCTTCAGTACCGACCGAGTTGATGAAGGTTCAGAACATATTTTTTCGTTCGACCTTCTCTTTTAGAGTGAAAGGAACCTATGACACGCTTCTTTCGTAATCTTGCGCTTTCATCCGTTTTAGTCATTACATGCTGTGGACAAACTCTCTTTGCTCAGGACGGTTTGGCGCTCATGAAAGTCGAGACAGCGGCAAGACCCGCGGGGCTTGGCGGGGCATTCGTTTCCCTCTCAGGCGATCCCGATGGCTCCATGTATAACCCCGCGCTGTCAGTCGGTATCTCAAAATTTACGGCATCATTCGGGCACAACACCTACTGGGAAGATATTGGACTCTCGAGCGGGCATTTTTCCTCCCCATTGAATGGGAAATTTTTCGTGCATGGCGGAATCCGCTATGCGTCAGTCGGCCACCTCGAAGCGCGGACATCGCCAACTGTGGCCCCTGATGCCGCATTTAGCTCTTACGATGCTTCGATAAAAACAGGACTGAGCTATGCCGTAACGGACAAGATTTCAGCTGGGTTTGCTCTGGGATGGTTTCTTGAAAAGATAGACATCTGGCGCGGCACGGCTTTCAATGTTGATTTTGGTATCCATGCCCGGGTCAATCCTTCTCTGGCAGTTGGGGCTTCAGCTACAAATCTTGGCTCTGAGCTCACTCTGACCAATGCCGGCCAGGAAAGTTCTCGCCCCATATCTTTGCCGACAACCTACCGGCTCGGCGGCTCCTACACCTACACTCGCTACTTGGGTTCGCTTGATATTGTCTCTGTTGACGATGATATACATCCTCACCTTGGGGTTGAAGCTCAGCTCAACGAAATGTTCAGCCTCCGCGGCGGATATATGGGCAATTATGATTCCAAGAATCTGTCGGCGGGCGTGTCATTCACAAAACGAAATCTGACCATTGACTACGCTTTCGTTCCATATTCGGATAATCTCGGTAGCGCGCATTTGTTCAATCTCTCCTTTGAACTCTGATTTTTTCAACTCCGATCTATGCGCTTTCAATTAAACAAGGCGTATATGTTTCTATGCCGGGTGGTGACAAGACTGTCCCGAAGGAAGCACAGTTTCACTGATCCCAAGATCACGCGGCACACCAGACACGCTTCTCTCATGCTCTAGGTTCAAACGCACCGCCTCAACTTTGAACTCACGTGTCATACTTCCGACGCTTCTGTTCTGACATCTGAACACCTCCGGATAGAAACATAACCCTATCCTTTTTCCGTGTCCACTAAACCCTGGCAAGGTCAGTAAGCTGCAATACTCACGCCCACTTTTTGATCGAAGCAGCAATGGCCGGGCCGGCTTTTTCGAGATCCTGTGGCAGCATCACTGGAATGAATTCAACGGCAGCATGCAGCCATTGAAACAGAGGTTCTGCAACAGCTGGGATTTGTGAGGCGTCCTCCATGTTTAAGACTATATAGCCGCCCCGACCCCCGTCCACGGCTGCGAAATATGCCGCTTCTGCTTTGAGATCCGATAATAGCTGTTTCATTTTTGATCCGAATTGTGGATCCTTTAACGTGGCATTTCCAGATTCAATAGGCCAAGAGAACTTAACAAGATACTTCATCGGTCTTCCTTTTTTAAGATGATGTGTGTCATCAAACCATTTGGACATGACGACCCTTCAAGTTAGAACTTACGTTGCCTCAAAGCAAGTGTTCTCAAGTCTTATGTAAGTCATTCCGTCTGGCGGGGGATACCATCCCCTGACAGTAGAGCCTGACGACACATGCATAATGTAATTCGCTTGGCTTTGAAGGTATTCCGCCTCCTGCCGGAAGTCCCCAAGCCTGCGAGATCTACATGGAACTCCGCCTAAATTAATTTAGGATTATTTTAAGTCTTAATGACAGTGGACTCTTGGTTTCAATCCCCTGCTCACCATGAATGCAACTTGTTACATTTGATGTGTTTACGCGCTTTTAATGCTGCTAAGTTCTTCAGTCTGGCGTTTCAGTATCAATCAAAATAATACTGGCATCCAGCAACTATATTCACTCGATCATTTCCTTTGATTGCTTTGTCTTTCTCTTCCTTAAG
>JAWXAN010000022.1 GCA_034439475.1 Candidatus Zixiibacteriota bacterium | reverse complement strand
GAATCTGGATCTTCGTCTGCGCAATATCTTCGGAGATGGACGCGAGGTTTCTGTTGTGAGCGATCGACGCGCGAGTAGCCGCTCGAATTTTCGCGTCGCATATTCCCAGCCTTTATTCTGGCTTGGTTTAGGTCAAATTGAAAGTTTTATAAGTACTCGCAATTACAAAAACGAGTTTTATGAATTCGCTCTCGAGACTAATTACCGGACCACAATAAAAGAGGATCTGTTCGGTGGAGCAGGCATAAGTGTGAGAAGAGTCGAGCCTGTATCCGGTGTAGATCGATATGTGCGCTTTCAAGGCGACTTCCGGTTTGAAGGTCGGGGTTTGGACGTTATGAGAAATCCGGGTCGAGGATTCGTTTTTGATTGGACTCTATCCTACATTCACCGAAAATACGACAAGAGGCTAATAGATACATTACGGAATGATGGCAGTTCATTTAATGACACACGCGCAACATTTTCCGCAGACCTGTATCAGCCGATTGCAGGAAAGTTCCGTGCGCATATCGGGGCAGATTATATGGGTTTTGAGACCGCGGAAAAGTTGCCCCCGCTTTCAGAAATGATTCCTCTCGGAGGTCCCGGCAGTCTGAGGGGTTATCGGAGCGAACAGTTTTTTGTTCAGAGGAGCGTCTTTGGTACAGTGGAGCCGAGACTGCGCTTTGAAAACGGGACACTTTTTACATTTATTGATGCCGCTTATCTGAACCGGCCCATTCTGGAAACGCGGACAGCGGCAGGCTCTGTCATAACTGAAGAACTCTTTCGCTATTCATACGGCGTGGGGATATCGCTTCTTACAGAAGAAAGATCGCTGATGCTTTCGCTGGGCTGGAATCCCGAACTTCGTTTGAGCCAGCCGCAGGTGTCAATTGAGTTGTCGTCCGATTTATAGTCCTGGGCACAGTCGTAGCCTCTTGGTGTATCTCCTGTGCTATAATTGTTGATGTTCTCAGGTTACTCGTCTATTTTCTAACTCGTGTCAACATTCGTACATATATGTAGACTTATTCGAGTCACAAATTGTCTGATGGCCATGGTCGGAGTGTGGGTTGGGGCATCAATGACCGCCACCGACGCTTCGTTGGACTATCTAAATATATTCTTCACTTCTATAGCCACATTTCTGGTGTGCGCGGCCGGAAACATCGGAAATGATTTAGCTGATATTGAAATCGATCGAATAAATCGTCCTGAGCGAATATTGGTTCGCGGCCTGCTCAGTACAGCTTTTTCAAAACGTCTATTGGCTGTGCTTAATCTTCTTGCGGTAGCAATCAGCCTGACTGTAAATTTTACTGTATCGCTCGTATGTCTCTCGGCGATAGGGCTGCTCTATCTCTATAATCACCGCCTAAAGCGGATTTTATTGCTCGGTAATCTCACCGTTGCGGCGTTGGCCGCCATGACCCTTTTAGCTGGTGGGTATGCTGTCAATGTCAACGCGGCATTGCTCATACCTGGTCCGCTCATTGGGGTCATCTATGCATTTATTCTGCATTTCATCAGAGAGCTTGTCAAAGATGCGCAGGATATCGAGGGGGATAGCCGCGCCGGAGTGATCACATTTCCATCCGTAGCGGGCATTGCATCAACTCTCAGGGTGGTTTTGGTCTGCTTGGCGCTTCTGTTTGTTTTCACTGTTTTATTAGTCAAGTCTGAAGCGTATGGGTCTGTATTCGCTATTCTTGTGATCGGTTGCGTAAATGTTCCGCTTTTGGGATTCTTTATTTACGCCCTTAACCGACCAACTCAGAAAATAATTGGTGTCGGGTCGTTTCTGCTCAAAATCGGGATGGCAGTCGGTCTATTTGCTCTGGTTATAGGTTAAAAACAATTGAAACAAAAAAGCCCTCTGACGGTATAATGACACATTGTTTACGGTTACTGACGGAAGTAACTAAACACTTGACAAACAATTGGCGGATGATACTTTACGCCGCTTGGACATGCCCACTCAGTGTTTTACGTAACGAGATACTAAACATGATTCGATTCTGGAAACTTCTGTTCTTTTTCGTTTGTCTTGCCTGCTCCTCTACAGCGAGCGAGTTGTCACTATCACAATCTTTGGATAAGGCCTCAATTGCTTTCGATGAAACCGCCACGCTTGAGATCACGCTCAGTTGGCAGGGGGATCAATCGGCCTATCGATTCGACAAACCACTTCAACCGCAATTAGACCGTTTGAAAGTCAAACAGTTCTCGTCGTCAGTCAAGACCTCCACCGCAGAGGCAGGCGAAATAACAACCAAGACTTTTCGCTTTAACCTTGAGCCGACAATTTCCGGCGCAGGGAAAATAGAGCCAATAGTCATAAGATATGTCAGTTGGCCTGACAGTATTTCCGGAGAGCTTGTCACCGAAGGAATGATACTGATCGTTTCCGATCCAGTGGCCAGGCCGACTTCAGTCCCGAGAACCCCAACCTTGCTTTCCCGTCCGGTAAAAATCATTCTCGGGATAACGTTGCTTTTGAGCATGACATTTGTCGCGGTGCTGGTCATTCGAAGCCGGAGGCCGAACGAAGTGATCCAGACACCGACTCAGAAACTCCTGGTTCGATTGAGCGCTCTGCGTGAAGAATCCGGCGGTGATATGAAACAGTTTCAAACGGGATTATACAAACTGCTTCTGTGGTACCTCTCGACCAACCACGGTATGAACTCCACACCTCGCCCGACAGAGGACATCGTTCGGTTTATAGACACAAGCGATATGCCCCCTGCTTACAAAGAAAAGATTGGGGCTTGGCTCCTTCAGGCACAAAGACAGAAATTTTCCCCGGTTGCGCCTGCCCCCGGCGATGTGATACGCCTTGAGGCTGAAGTTCGGTCGCTTTTTGAAACAACGGCTCATTAACAGTGAATAGATGGAGGAATGATGGAGTTTGACATCCAGCAGATTCAGGCAACAGTAGAAAAAGAGGCTTCGTTTGTCGAACGGCTCACGAGCGAGTTGAGTTCTGTCATCGTCGGACAGAAATATCTCATTGAACGCCTTATGATGGGGATTCTTGCCAACGGACATATCCTTATTGAGGGAGTTCCGGGTCTTGCCAAAACGCTCGCAGTGAAAACCCTTGCCGATGCCATTCAAGTGAAGTTTCATCGCATCCAATTCACGCCGGATTTGCTTCCTGCTGACCTCATCGGCACGATGATTTATAACCCTCAGAAGGCAGAGTTCACTGTCAAACGGGGGCCGGTTTTTGCAAATATTATCCTTGCCGATGAGATAAACCGCGCTCCCGCCAAAGTTCAGTCCGCGCTATTGGAAGCTATGCAAGAGCGACAGGTTACTATCGGCGACACGACCTATCCCCTCGACGAACCGTTTCTTGTCCTGGCCACTCAGAATCCAATCGAGCAGGAAGGGACGTATCCGCTCCCAGAGGCCCAAATTGACCGGTTCATGTTTATGCTAAAGATTACATACCCGACCCCTGCCGAAGAACGGATAATTATGGACCGCAATACGGCAGTACACCACTTTGAAGTCAAACGGGTCATAAGCCCTGCAGATATTATTCGAGCGCGCGATGTTGTTCGTTCGATCTATGTTGATGAGAAAGTAAAAGAATATATTGTGAACATTATCTTCGCAACGCGCGAGCCACAGAAATACGGTCTCTCTGACCTAAAAGACCTCATATCCTTTGGCGCGTCGCCGAGAGCTACAATTTATTTAAATTTGGCGGCAAAAGCCCATGCCTTCATCAAAGGGCGCGGCTATATAACTCCAGAAGATGTAAAAGCAATCGGCCCGGATGTGCTCAGGCACCGCGTTATCCTCACCTACGAAGCGGAAGCCGAAGAAGTGACATCGGATAAAATAGTTCAACGCATTTTCGACGCTATTGAGGTTCCATAACGGTCGTCTGAGCTATGATACCCCGCGAAATACTGAAAAAAATCCGTCGTATCGAAATTCGCACGAAGAGATTGGTCAATGATCTCTTTTCGGGTGAATATCATTCCACCTTCAAAGGACAAGGGATGGAGTTCGAAGAGGTGCGAGAGTATTATCCCGGCGATGACATTCGGCTTATAGACTGGAACGTGACGGCGCGCACGGGTTTCGCGCATATCAAGAAATTCAGAGAAGAGAGGGAGCTCTCGGTTGTGCTTTTGGTCGATGCCTCGTCTTCTGGCAAATTCGGAACCCGCGACCGCTTCAAAAGCGATACGGCCGCTGAATTGTGCGCCTTGCTTGCTTTTTCCGCTATCAAGAATAACGATAAAGTAGGCTTGATTATTTTTACGGATAGGATTGAAAAATTTGTACCGCCCAAGAAAGGGCGTGGACACGTGCTTCGGATTATTCGTGAAATTCTCTATTTTCAGCCCGAGGGAAAGGGAACTGATGTCAACGGCGCACTTGAATACTTCAACCGCGTCATACGACGAAAATCAGTTGTCTTTCTTATTTCGGACTTCCTGTCTCAGGGTTTTATTAAGCCCTTGCAGATAGCCAACAAGAAGCATGATATCATCGCGATAAGGGTTTCCGATCCGCGCGAGAGCAGTTTTGAGGATGTTGGACTCATCGAGCTTGAGGACGCCGAGACTGGCGAAGTGGTGCTCATTGATACCGGGTCGCGTGAGTTCAGAAAAGAATTCTCGCGCCGGGCTGCGGAAGATAATAAGAACCTGAAAAGGGGTTTTCAGGTTATCAATATGGATTTTGTGGATATCCGCACCAACGAATCATATATCGTCCCGTTGGTAGGTTTTTTTAAAATGAGGGAGAAACGCCATTGAACGCATATAGGAAAAGAAAAATAAGGATGGTTTTGGTCAGTTGTCGGAATCTGCTTATACTCTTTGCCGCATTGACATCTATCAGTTCCTGTAGAGGGAACAACACCGAGGCCGATCTTGAACGCCATAAAACAATAGCCGGAGAACTGAGGGACAACAAACTCTTTTCTTCCGCAATAGAAGAATATCAGCTTGTGCTTATAAAGGGCAATCTGACCAACGAGCAACAGGGGAATATTAACTACCTGATAGGCAAAATATATTTTGACGACCTCAAAGACTATGATCAGGCCTCGGCTTATTATCTGAGGGCAAGGTCATGTTCACCCGAGGGGCCATTTATTGCTGAAGCCTCGAAGAATTTAATAACGGCTCTGGAGAAGAGCGGGCGTCTGCTTGATGCAAAACGCGAACTGACGACTATGGTTTCAGTTGATCAACAGCCAAGGGCAGAAAATGACCCGATAGTCGCGCGCTGGGGGCAGCGCTCAATTTCTCTTTCTGAAATAGACAATCAAATACAAAGTCTTCCTCCGGAAATTCAGAGCCAGCTAATTGCAAGTGAGGAGAAAAAGAACTTCCTGCGGCAGTATGTGGGGGTTGAGCTTCTTTACGATGCCGCATTGCGCGAGCAACTGGATGTCAATCCTGAGTTTGTGCGAGCACGCGATCAACTTGTTAAGAAAATGCTTGTCGATCAGTTTGCCAAAAATAAGATCATGCAAAAAATTCAGATCGATAATGTTGACATTCAGAATTATTACACTGCCCACCGAAGTGACAAATATGACGATGCCGCATTTGAAAGCGTTCGAGATCAGGTTGTGCGAGACTGCCAAACGGAAAAAGCTGAGGCGGCTTATCATGAATATATCAATCAGCTGGCGCAAACAGGGAATGTTGAATTCTTTGAGCAACATCTTAGATAGTATCACCCAGAAACATTCACTTCTGATTCCGGCTTCTTGTTTTGTCAGAGTGGTTGTGCTTCTTGTGATAGCTTTAACCATAATGACTTCACCTGTCGCGGCGCAGGAGGCCGATACGGTTGCATCTCTGCCCGGTATCGAGATTGAGACATCGGTTGATTTAGCCGAGGCCTATATTGGTGATTTGATTACTTATAAAGTTATTATTACATACGACACCCTATATGAACTCATCCCACCCCCTCTCGGCGCGAATCTTGGTGCCTTTGACGTAAAGGATTACCACCCCGATGTTGAGTCCAAGCTCGATGACGGCCGCAACCGAAGCGAGAACACGTTTGTGTTGAGTACATTCACCACCGGCGATTATATTATCCCGCCAGTTCCTATTTTCTTCAAACGGGCCGACGAAAGCGGAAAATATCTCCTAACTGAGCCGGTGCCGATTAAGATAAACTCGCTTTTGTTAAATGCCGATGATTCTGCCGATATTCGTCCTCTAAAAGAGCAGGCCGAATTCAAAAGAAACTGGACCCCGTACTATTGGTGGGGGGGGGCAGCGCTGGCTCTTCTGGCAGCGCTCTTTCTCTGGTGGAAACTTCGAAAGAAAAAGAAGGAAGCTGAGTTTATTGATCTGCGGTCTCCATGGGAAATTGCTTTCGCTGACTTGGCATTGCTCAAGCAAAAACCGTTTCTCGACGACGGCCAGTTCAAGGAATACTATATTGCGCTGACCGAAATTTTGCGCTCTTATTTTGGGAGGATATACAAGGTTGATGTTTTGGAAATGACAACTGAGGAATTCCTCGAAATATTTCAGGAGATCGAATTAGCTGGAACTCTCTATGTCGACTGTTCGTCATTTTTCAGGCATGCCGATCTGGTAAAGTTCGCCCGCTATATTCCTGAACGAGAAAGAGTCGAGTCCGATTTCAAACTTGTCCATGACATTATTGAATCCGTTCGAGAAGATGTCATTAGAAAAGCACAAGTTGCAACTCAGGCAGCGAAAATGTCCACACAGGAACCGGTCGCGGCAGGTGGCAGGCGATGAAAGATATCGAATTCTCAGGATTTGGATTCAATCTGTTCGGCTCCGGAGACCTGCAGATATCTCCGATAGCCATATTTGTAGCCGGAGGAATACTCATCCTCGTAATGCTCATTTACTATTTTAGACAGAAACGATTTAAATCGGCGACAATCAAGTATTCGGATGTCAAAATAGTTTCACGCGCCGCACGATCCAGCCGTCAGAAGTTCAGATTTGTGCTCATTGCATTTCGGCTGCTGGCAATTGCATTTCTTGTTCTTGCCTTCGCTCGCCCAAGGTCCGGTACCGAAATTAGGGATATCACATCTGAGGGAATCGATATTATGATTGTGCTCGATGTCTCCTCATCGATGCAAGCCGAAGATTTCAAACCGAACAATCGATTGTTCGTGGCAAAACAGGAGATAAAGAATTTTATTAACAAACGAGTCAATGACCGTATCGGGCTAGTTGTCTTTGCGCGCAATTCATTTGCGCAGTGCCCACTCACCGTCGATTACGGCGTTCTGCTTGAATTTGTGGATCAAGTAAACTTTGGATTGCTTGAAGACGGCACGGCTATCGGAATGGGTATTGCCAACGGTGTTAATCGCCTGAGAGAATCGGAGTCCAAGTCCCGCATCATTGTTTTGCTGACCGATGGTGACAATAATGCCGGCGAAATCGATCCCATTACTGCGGCAAATCTTGCCGCAGCCTTTGATATAAAAATTTATACGATAGGCGCCGGGAAGAAGGGGAATGCCATGTTTCCCTATCAAGACCCAATTTTCGGCAAACGCTATATTTATCAGCCGACCACAATTGACGAAGAAACTTTAACAAAAATAGCCGAGGTGACGGGCGGGAAATATTTCCGAGCTCAGTCAGGCAAAGAACTTGAGGAAATATACTCTATTATCGACAATCTGGAAAAGACGGAAATCAAAGTATCCCATCATATCCAGTACAGCGAGCTATTTCCTTACTTCACTTATGCCGGTTTGCTACTGCTTGTTTTGGAGGCGCTGCTTGGATATACATATTTCAGGAAACTGCCGTAGGGCTTAGCGAGTTTTAGTAAGACTAATATGCGATTTTATTCACCCGAACATCTCTTGCTTATTCTTGGAGTAATTATTCTTGGAGCGTTTCTCTTTTGGGCGATCAGCCGCAAAAAGAAGCTTCTTGCGCGATTTGGCGATATTCCATTGATCATGAAAAATGCCCCGTATATATCATTTGCGCGCCAGCGTACAAAGGCCCTGTTAATAGTCACCTCTCTCATATTTATCATAATTACACTTTCCCGGCTGCAATTTGGGACTCATTTTGAGACTGTAAAACGTGAAGGATTGGATATTGTTGTTGCCTTGGACGTCTCTAATTCGATGCTTGCGGCTGATATGAAACCAAATAGGTTGGAACTTGCCAAACAAGAAATCCGTAGTATTATAGATCGGCTGCAAGGAGACCGCATCGGTCTTGTGGCATTTGCCGGTGAAGGATTTATTCAATGCCCGCTTACGCTGGATTATGCCGCGGCTGAAATGCTGCTCTCGGTGATGGATAATGAGTCGGTGTCTATGCAAGGGACATCGCTTGGCGCCGCAATTGAGACGGCAGCCAAAGCGTTCAATCAACAGGAGACAAAACACAAGGTTCTTCTGTTACTGACCGATGGAGAAGATTTTGGCGGCGGGGTAGAGGAAATTGCCAAGGAAGCGCGTAAACAGGGAGTGCGGATATATTGTGTGGGTATAGGCTCCCCTGCCGGGGTGCCGATTCCGATGCTTGATCGCAAGGGAGAGCAGGTCGGTTTTAGGAAAGACGAAGGAGGCGAAGTTATAGTCTCAAAGCTCGATGACGTCACGCTTCAAAAGGTGGCGCTGGCGACCGGGGGTAAATACTATCATGCGACAGCTGGCGAAATTGAATTGGATAAGATTTTTGATGAGATATCGGGTCTGGAAAAGAAAGAACTGGAAGGTACTTTGGTGACAAAATATGACGACCGTTACCAGTGGCCGCTCCTAATAGCCATGTTTTTTATTATAAGCGAGTTTTTTCTACCAGAGCGAAAGAAACCGACAACGGAGGCGGCAAATGAATAAGATCAATTTGTATATTCTCGCGCTGGTAGTCATATTAGCTGCTGGGGATCTCTACGCCAAAGATTATATAGATGCTGTCAAAGAAGGAAACAAGGCGTACAAGACCAAAGACTACAAAGCGGCCTTAGAGCAATACCGAGTCGCGGAAACTGAATTTCCCGAAAATCCCAATATAAGCTACAATATTGGCGGAGCGCTCTTCGGCCAGGAGAAGTATAAGGAAGCCGTCGAAGAGTATAATCGCGCTCTCAATGGAAATGACCAAGGCATTACCGCCAACACACACTATAACCTTGGTAACGCACATTTCAAGTTAGAGGATTATCCCAAAGCCATCGAAAGCTATGAAAACGCGCTGAAGGCCAATCCCAACGACCTGGATTGCAAATTCAACCTGGAACTCGCCCGCAAGATGCTCAAAGAGAATACTGAGGCACAACAGCAGAATGACAACCAGCAGCAGCAAAAGCAGGACCAACAAAAGCAGGAAAAGGACCAACAGCCGAAAGACGACCAGCAAAAGCAGGATGAGAATCAGGATCAGAACCAGCAGCAGGATCAGCAAAACAAAGATCAAAAAGACAAATCCAAGCAGGAGGGTCAGAGCAAGCCCAATAAGAAAATGTCTAAAGAGGATGCTGAACGTATACTGAACGCACTTCGCGACGATGAAAAAGATGTTCAGAAGAAAGTCCGCCATGAAAAAGGAACCGGCAACTACAATGGCAAAGACTGGTAAGATGAAACTCGCACCCCGCTTGCTCTGGTTTGGTTTCAGCGCTCTTGTGTTGACTGTGGTATTATGCTCATTGCCATCAACCGGGCATGCGCAAACAAATCTGAACTTATCGGTGTCGATAGACCGTGACACCATAAGCATGGACGAGCAAGCTGTCCTGCTCATCGAAATCTCAGGCGCCAGTCAGAACCTGCCATCACCGCAGATGCCGAATTTACCAGCGTTTGAAGTCTATTCTCAAGGACGTTCCAGCAGTCTTAGCATCACTAATGGCGTAATGAGTTCCTCAGTCGCCTATCGCTATTTGCTCATGCCCCAGAAGTCCGGAGTCTATCCAATCGAAGGAGTGACAGTAGTTCATGAAAATAAAAGTTACACAGGAAATAGAGTCACGCTGACAGTGCTCGACTCGAAAAGCCCGACGACAGAGCGTCTCGAAGATCGCGCTCTCAACCGCGAAGGAGACTCGAAAGATTATTTTCTCGAGGGCCTGGTTGATAAGAAAAAGCCATTTGTGAATGAGCAGATAACCCTCACGTTGAAATTTTATACTGCAATCCAGTTTTATGGAACACCAGAGTTGACAGAACCAGCCACTACTGGTTTCTGGACAGAAATATTGGGCAACAAAGCGCCGTATTACCAGCGCCTGAATAATCGCCAATATAAAGTTATCGAGCGAAAATATGCGCTCTTTCCGACCCAGACCGGTGAACTCACCATTGGCCGCGCGATAATTACGACAACTGTCGCAGGCGGCGGAGGGCGGGGGCGCGACCCATTCGATGTCTTTGGAGATTTTTTTGGCAGGGGACAAGAAGTGACAATGCGCTCGACGCCTATAACAATCGATGCACAGCCTCTTCCTGATGAAGGCAAGCCGGACAATTTTACCGGTTCAATCGGCAATTATAGTATTACGGCAACGTCTAACAAAAAAACAGTCGAAGTAAATCAACCGGTATCCCTGACTGTCAAAATAACGGGTTCAGGGAATATAAAATCTGTGGCTGAACCGATTCTCCATGAAAGCAATGATTTTCGGATATACAAGGCATCAAGTAGTGAATCGATGAGCAAACTCGATGACAAACTCGGTGGTTCGAAAATATTTGAAGAAGTGTTTATTCCCAAACGCCCGGGCGAGCTTGAAATCCCTGCTCTGGAGTTCAATTATTTTAACCCCGGCCAGAAAAAATACGTCACATTGAAGACAAATCCTGTGAAGATTAGCGTGCGCAAGCCTGAAGGGTATGCGGCTTCTCCGGAACTGCCGTATTCGCCTCCTGGTCAGACTTTGGGTTCGCAGTCCGGCGATATACGATATATCAAAAAAGATTTGGGAACGGTGCGGCCTGTCGGGCAGATACTGCTTCTCAACCCTCTCTACGTTGTCGTGAATGCGATACCTGTCCTTGTGCTGGCTGGAATGATTGTTGTGCGGGCGCGACGTGAACGGCAGGCCTCAAATATTGGACTAACTCGGTCAAATAGTGCGTCACGGATTGCTCGCAAGCGTCTTTCGAAGGCAAAGTCACTTGCTCGCACGAACACGGCAAAAGAATTTTATGGGGAGATAAGTCTGGCGGTCACAGCTTTTATTGCCGATAAGCTCAATATTTCTCCGTATGGCCTAACGAGCGATAAAATCGCAGATTTGTTTGGCGAGAGATCAGATGATTCCCAGTTGAGCAGCGACTGCATTCAGTTGCTTCGCGAATGTGATTATTCACGTTTTTCGTCGATCAGCCCTACTATCGAAAGCATTCACCAGTCGCTTTCCCAGGCCGAAGAGGTATTGACCAGACTTCAGGGGGTTAGATTTGGCTAAAGTCACGAATTCACTGCTGCTTTTTGCATTGGTTCTCTTTATTCCTCAGCTTTTGTTGAGTTCGGTAGTTGAAGATTTTGAGCGCGGCAATCGCTTCTACGAAGAGCGCCACTTCGACAGCGCGATCACCCTCTATTCAGGAATTATTGACAGCGGAGTTGAGTCGGCTGCGATCTATTTCAACTTGGGAAATTCGCACTTCAAGAACGGCGATTTGGGGCATGCCGTCCTTTCCTACCTCCGCGCGCAGAGACTTGATCCGACTGATGACGACATTTCCGCTAATCTCGAACTTGCCCAAAGTTTCACTTCGCTTCAAATGGCCGATGTCCCACTCAATCCGGGCAGAACTTTTCTCAATAAGCTTCTTCTTCCGCTTCGACTGGACACTCTGGCATGGATTTCCTCAGCATTGTTTATTCTGTTTATTCTTTTTCTGATAGTGCGATTTGGATTGGGGCAGCGAAGACAATTAGTTCGAACGGCGACGGTATTTACAATCATTTTGCTTATTTTCTCGTCCTTAGCGACAACTTGGAAGTATCGGGAGTCGCACGTGCGTCAGCATGCTGTCATTGTGTCCGAGACGAGTCCTATTCACACCGGACCATCGGAGCAAGCCGATATCGATTTTGAGGGAGCCTCCGGACTGGTTGTCGAAATCATAGGCGAGACCGAAGACTTCTTTCATGTCCGGCTGGAGAATACCCGAAGCGGCTGGATAAAGAAAGACCTTATTGCACCGGTATAGGTTCAGTACCTATTACGCTTTAATTGGTTGACACCTCTTTAACAGCTTTCTATCTTATCAGTTTGCCGGTGAACAAGCGCCGGAGGAGAATTGTGGATAGTGAAGATCCTCAAAAACAAGCAGTTCTGGGGCGCCATCATTGGATTGGCGCTGTTAATCTATTGCGTAAAGGATATCAGGCTCTCCGAGTTGAAAATTCTCCTTAGTAGTCTCAACTATTACTTTCTGATCCCTTCCGTCAGTTGTTCTTTTCTCTACGTGGCAATTAAGGCCGCGCGATGGCGCATGCTTATGGTACACCCGAATGGGTTATCATTCAGCAAAGTTTTTTCCCTCTACGGCGCGGGACTGGTACTTACTACCGCAATGCCTGCACTGACTGGCCAAGTAGCGCGACTTATTTTGTTTTCGAGAAAGCTAAAAATGAGAAAGTCATTTGTTTTCTCGACATTGTTTCTTGAAATCCTTTTTGACTCAGTCAGCCTTATAATCTTTATTGTCATCACTTCGCTTGCATTTGTTTTCCCCAGCGAGTACCGCTCGCTGAGCTATATCATCACTGGCGCCACCGCATCTGCCGTTGTCGCTCTTTATTTGATTCTTCAATACCAGGAGAAATTGGAAAGGCTGTGCCTGAGACTCTTGCGCAATAGGCGTCCGGGGATATATATCGCCATCAAAAAGTTTATTCGGTCGTTTGCCAAAGGCATTCGCCTGCTTCGCTCGAGCCAGCACCTGTTTGGCACACTCACCGTATCCCTCCTCTCCTGGTTTACGCACTTGCTGGTTGTCTATTTTCTATTTAAGTCTTTCGCTTTCGATCTGCCCTTTGCTGCCGCAGCAGTGTTGATGGTAATAAATACCTTAGTTCTGATGATTCCGATAACCCCTGGAAACGCCGGTATGTTTGAATTTGCGGTCACAACATCGCTTGCGGCTTTTTCGATTGGCCGCTCGGATGCGGTCATGTTTGCGCTCTCGCTTCACCTTATCGATTTGCTTCCAATCTTTATTTTCGGCGGCTGGTATCTGCGAACTCAAAAAAACACAACTGGAGTTGCAGAAAGCGGGCATACAAGTGAACATTCTCTCACCAGTAGCCTGGCGGCTCCGGCTGTGACTAGTCCTAAGGAGCGCGCATGATTCGTTCCTTCTACTATGTCCCCGGACAGGGAGTAACAAGCCATGACGGTATCGCCGACTTTGATGCAATGACGGCGGTCGAAGGTTCAATTCTGTGGGTAGACATGAAAAAGCCCACTGACCAGGAGCTTTTCGTCCTTACCCATGACTTCAAATTTCACCCGCTTGCCATTGAAGACGTTATCGCCGAAAGATCCCGCACAAAAATCGACGATTACGAGCGCTATCTTTTCCTTGTCTTTCATGCTGTGGACTATATCGGCCGAGAAGAGGGGCTTAAGGTGAGCGAAATGAATTTTTTTCTCACGAAAAATTCTCTGGTTACTGTCAGACATGGCGATCATAGAACCTTTGACCATTTGTATAGCCGCGCCGAACGGGACGAAAGACTTGTGACACGCGGAGCCGACTACCTCTTTCATGCTATCATTGATGCGGTAGTTGATAATTACAACACGACTCTTGAGATTATCGAATCAGAAGTCGACGGGGTCGAAGATGATGTACTGGGACAGGCCGATGAGGACACCCTCAAATCGATCTTTACCCTGCGACGGGATATAGTTCAGCTCAAACGAATCGTCGCGCCGCAAAGAGAAGTTGTCAACCAGCTCACTAAACAACATTACAGTCTGATCACGCCCAATTTGAACGTCTACTTTTCTGATATTCATGACCACCTTGTACGAATTATCGATATGTCAGACTCGCACCGGGAAATACTGAATACATCGCTTGAAGTCTATTACTCGTCGGTGTCAACGAAGACTAATGATATCATAAAATTTCTGACAGTTCTGACTGCCGTCTTTATTCCTCCGACCCTTGTCTCAGGAATCTGGGGTATGAATTTTGAAAATCTTCCCGGGCATGACTGGGAGCATGGCTTTCTCATTATCATGGGATTCATTCTGGTCCTTATTTTCGGCATGTTGATTGTCTTTCGACGGAAGAAATGGATTTAGATATAATGCCCAAACAATTGACAACAACTGAACCGCGCACATTAAGTGAAAATGTCCAGATAGATGAGTCGTTTGGCTACACGCAGTTGTTTCGTGATTTTCTGGCAGGTTCGCCCAAGGCGAAACAATTCTTTGCATCACACGACCTGCCGAAGGTATGTAAAGCTATTGACCAGACCGAATATCAGCGCGAGCGGATGACCGATATACTTATCAGGCAGAACAGAGCATTTGGCACTTCGCAAAAGGTACTAAAAAATATCGAGCGCCTTCGCAATCCACAGGCCGTCACTCTTTTCTGCGGACAACAGGCAGGACTCATGAGCGGCCCGCTCCTCACTCTCATAAAGGCAATAGGAGTGGTAAAGGCCGCACGGCTATACGAAGCCCAGCTTGGACGCCCGGTTATTCCTATTTTTTGGATAGCTGCCGATGACCATGATTTTGCTGAGATAAATCACATTTGGCTTCTCAACCGCCAATCTGAACCTGTTCGTGTCGGATACGATGCCCCTCCGACGATTGAACTGCCGGCATCAGAAATTCTTCTTGAAAATGCCGAAGAACTTGAAAAAATGAAGCAGGCGATGAGGGACGTTTTGGGTGAAAGTGATTTCACAATTGATCTGTATGATCTCGTGAACACCGCCTATGCCCCAAGCGAGACGCTTGTCACATCTTTTGCGAAATTCATGGCACGCCTCACACAGGAAACAGAACTTGCCTATTTCTCACCCGGCGATGATGATGTCAAAGACGTTGCCAAGCCATTCTTCCTGTCACTTATTGATAAGCGAGACGAAGTCCGCAACACAATCAAAGGGACAAACGAAAAGCTTGTGCAATCCGGATACCATCGCCAAGTGGAAAAAGACGAAGCAAACTGTCATCTGTTTTATCATGAGGGAGGGCGCAAGCCAATAGTTAGGGGTGGTGACGATTTTATTGCCGGTGATCAACGATTTACATTAACCGAGCTGACCGACAAAATAAATGAACATCCAGCTCTGTTCTCAACCGATGTCATGAGCCGCGCCATTTTGCAATCATTTCTCTTTCCGGTTGTGTCTCAGAAAGGGGGGCCTTCCGAGATTGCGTATCTTGCTCAAGTCAACCCTCTCTTCGCGCTCTTTGATCTTCCAACTCCGGTTTACAGACATCGACCATCCGCCACTCTTGTCGAGCGACGAATCGCTTCGATGATGCAGGAATATGACATCAAGTTTGCCGATATGAGCGGGGATAAAGAACAGATTGTCAATCGGGTACTTCATGCGACATTCCCGGATGATATCGGACGCTTGTTCGAACGCTTCAGGGAAGACTTGAAAACCCGTTTTGAGGTCTTCAGCCAAAAATCACTGGCTTTTGATCCCTCGATGGAAGAGTCCGCAAAGCAGACACAGGGAAAAATAGATTTCGCGCTTGGGGCTTTCGAATCCAAACTCTTTGCCGCGCACAAGAAGCGCAGTAAGGAAACGCGAGAGCGGATATATCGCATCGCCAACAGTCTCTATCCCAACCGCAATTTCCAGGAGCGTTCAATTAATATCAGCTACTTTATCGCGAAATACGGACTTGGTGTGGTGTCATTGATCGTGGATAATCTCGACAGCGAGGAGGCAAAACATCAGCTTATTTATATTCCATAACCGAGGATTGTGGCTATGAAAATCGGCATCACCTGTTACCCTGTCGCCGGCGGATCGGGGATTGTCGCAACCGAGCTTGGACAACAACTGGCTGTTCGCGGCCACCAAGTTCATTTTATTTCGTACGCAATCCCATTCCGTTTGGACAAATACCAAGCCAATCTATTCTATCACGGGGTTGAGACCACAGCGTATCCGCTTTTTCAGAACCCTCCGTATACATTGACTCTGGCCTCCAAGATGGCCGATGTCACACGTAACTTTGGTCTCGATATTCTCCATGTTCACTATGCCGTTCCTCATGCGACTTCCGCGTACCTCGCCAGAGAAATTCTCAAAGCCGCAAACGTGACGCTTCCCAAAATTATCACAACTCTCCATGGCACAGATATCACTCTCGTCGGTGCCGATGCCTCGTTTTATGACATCACCCGCTTTTCGATCAATGCCTCGGATGGAGTCACGGCTGTCTCTAAATATCTTGCCGATGAAACGATGCAGGTCTTCAAACTCAATAAAGAGGTTAGAGTAATTCACAACTTTGTTGACAGCGCCCGTTTCAAACCGTTTTCAGCGCAATGCCAGAAAGATGAGTTTGTTAAACCGGGTGAGTTTCTTATCTGTCATGTTTCAAACTTTAGGCCGGTCAAACGGACAATCGATGTCATCGACATTTTTGATAGGATACATTTAGAACTCCCGGCCCGGCTTCTGCTCGTTGGCGAAGGGCCGGAGATGACTTTGGCGCGAAGGCAGATAACAAAAAAGGGATTGTCCGACCGGGTGATATTTTTGGGCAACCAAAGCCGGGTCGAGGCCGTGCTTCCTTGCGCTGATCTCTTTTTGATGCCTTCAGAAGAAGAATCATTCGGACTGGCCGCGCTTGAGGCGCTCGCCTGCGGTGTGCCGGTAATCGGAACGACAGGGACGGGCCTCTCTGAAGTTATATCGCATAACGTCAACGGTTTTCTCTGCCCGGTGGGGGACACAACCGCTATGGCGCGGGCTGGAATTGATCTGCTGAAAGACAAACCGCGCCATCTTGCTTTCAGAAATGCCGCGGCCAAAATCGCTCTTGAACGGTTCAAAGAGGACAAGCTCATTTCAGAGTACGAGAATTACTACGAGGAAATTCTGCATGGCTGACGCTTTAAAAATTGACAAACCGGTCAAACTCGACGCCCTCGCAATCGCAGCCCACCCTGATGACGTCGAAATCACCTGCGGCGGACTTCTCTTGAGACTTTTAGACAAAGGGTACAAGACTGGCATACTCGATTTAACCCGGGGTGAAATGGGCACTCATGGCAACGAGGCTACTCGCGCATCGGAGGCCGCCGCCGCCGCTAAAGTGCTGAATCTGAGCTATCGCGGAAACGCCGCGCTGCCGGACTCAGGACTATTTAATTCACAGGAGAACCGCGGGGTTGTCTCGAAAGTCATTCGTGAGACCCAGCCTGAGCTTGTCATTTTACCCCACTGGATGCAGCGCCATCCCGACCATTTAGCGGCCTCGGAGCTCGGTTACGATTCCTGTTTCCTCGCTGGTCTCAAAAAGGCCGCCGTCAACGGTCAGTTGATTGCAGGTGAGCCGCACCGGCCGAAAAAAATTATCTATGCCTCGTATTATCGCGAAAAGGAGCACTCGTTTCTTGTTGATATTTCGGAGCAGTTTGAGCGGAAATGCCAAGCTGTCGCGGCCTATTCATCGCAGTTCAGTACCCACACGCCGATGCCGACGATTCTTGCGAGCGTCTTTGCCCGAAGTACGCGGGCAGACACTGGCGGCAAACCGATATTTCAAAATGATGTCTCGATTTTCGATATGTTGTACTCGCGAGGGCGGTCACTAGGGCACACGGTCAATGTGACATTCGCCGAGGCGTATACGATTAAAGAGAATATTCTGGTGGACGACCCGTTCGTGATGCCAGTCCGGTCGATTTAGGGGGGCAATATGGAGTCTGAGTAGATAGGCTCTCATGCGCAACATGCTTTAGAAGTTAAGAACGGATTAACAGGAGTAAAACAAATGCCGAATCATCCTAAATTCAAAGGGAAAAAGATCGAAGACCAAGAGCATAATCGAACTGTTGCTAAGATGGGCAAATACTGGAGGGATTTTTTAGAGCCGATATTTTTGGAACATAAGTTATGTACTAGGGGGCGCATACACCCAAGTCCACCAAATACAATCTGCATCTATATATTCCGTTGCCAGTTTCTCCATGACCATAACGACGACATGCGTGGCTTATTTATGCACTCTCAAATAATAAGAGGGAAAGCCGGAGCCCAAATCGTGTTTAGACGGATTCAAAAATTTGAGCCCCTGCCTGAGGAACAATGGAAGAAATTATCACGTGATACTTGGCAACCTCAGGAGGAAAGGTGGAGAGCTTACGATATCTACAGCTTAGAAGATTTGTTAAAGGCTTCTGCTTTGGTCGGAACTGCTATAGATCGTTACGACATTCATTATGGTCTAATCGACGAGAAATTGCGCGACACTGATTGATCTGTAGCCACAACCTTAATAAATCGGAAGGGGTAGGAATCGAACCCACCGGGGACAATGCTATTGCCCCCCACACGGCTTTGAAGGCCGGGACCGCCACCAGACGACATCCTCTTCCATCGACATGATAACGTCCCGCACCTCACATTGCAAGGCCGCTGACCAAGACACTTCAAGACTGTCAGGCCGAGACAACTGACAGGGCATTCCCCTCCTCCATATATTATGATTGACAGTCACACCGAAAAAAAGCAGACTACTTGTATGTCCGATCTAAAACTCAATAGTCCGCTCCAGTATGTCAAAGGTGTCGGCCCAAAAAAAGCTGCGGCCTTAGGCAAATTGGGCATACAAACTGTGTCAGACCTGTTGTACTATTTCCCGCGAACGTACCTCGATCGAACAAATGTCATTCCAATTGCAAAAGTTCAGGTAAACGAGACCGCTACCGTGATCGGGGTTGTTCGCGCTCATGGAATGCTTTTCGGCAAACGTAAACGATACGAAGTCATGCTCGAAGACAACAGCGGCGCGCTTATGTTGCTCTGGTTTGCAGGCATTCGCTTTTTCGAACGGCTATTTCTGAAAGGGCAGGTCTATGCCGCGACCGGTCAGGTCGGATACTTCCAAGGCTTGCAGATAATCCATCCCGAACTCGAACGGTTGGACGACGAAACTGATAAACTTGTTCACTCCGGGCGAATCATCCCGGTCTATCCCCAGACGGCTGAGTTGAGCAAGCTCGGACTAAATAGCCGCGGGATTCGGACGCTCACAACAAGTATCTTCGAAAATCTCAAAGAAACTATTCCCGATGCTCTGCCCGAATCAGAACGAAATCGCTATCAATTGCTCAAGCTTGATGATGCCGTCAGACATATCCACTATCCTGAAAGCCGGGAGCAAATCGAAGAATGCCGCAGGCGTCTGGCCTTCGATGAGCTATTGTCATTACAGTTCTATGTCCATCGAAACAAAGGGAAGAAGGCGACTCTTGTCAAAAACCATCAGTATGCCCCGCCTGCTGACAAGCTCTCGGCCCTCAAGAAATCCCTTCCGTATGAATTAACGGATGCCCAAAAGAAAGTCATCAAAGAAATTATAGCTGATTTGCGTTTAAAAAAACCAATGACGCGGCTGTTGCATGGCGATGTCGGTTGCGGCAAAACTGCCGTTGCGGTTATCGCCGCGCTGTACGCTGCAGAGAATAAACTTCAGACGGCGTTCATGGCGCCGACTGAGATATTGGCCGAACAGCATTTCAGGAATTGGCATGATCCGCTTGCAGGAATCGGCGTTTCATTGGGATTGCTGACATCGAGTTTTAAGGCCTCGGAAAAGAAGAAAATAGCCGCCCGGTGCGAAAGCGGCGAACTGCAGATTCTTTTCGGTACCCATGCCCTAATTTCTGATTATGTAGCCTTCCAAAAGCTCGGTTTGGTTATAATCGACGAACAGCACCGTTTTGGCGTTGAACAACGCGGCCAATTGTTCGCTAAGGGGGACAATCCCGATCTGCTCATTATGACTGCCACCCCGATTCCGCGTACACTCGCTTTAACAATGTACGGCGATCTGGACATCTCGACAATTAACGCCCTTCCGCCCGGCCGCAAACCGATCCGAACCGTTTGGAGGAATGAAAATACCCGTCCAAAAGTGATGCAATTTGTCGCCGACCAGATTTCAAAGGGGGGCCAGGCATACATTATATATCCCTTGATTGAAAAGGGGGAGGAGGGAAATGAATCGCGTAATGCCGAGGATGCCTTTACTGAGCTTTCCGCTGGCGCACTAAAATCATACCGGCTAGGGCTTGTTCATGGACGTATCAAATCAAAAAAAAGGGACGAGACTCTTGCGCTTTTTCGAGAGCGGAAACTTGATGCTCTTATTGCCACTACAGTCATCGAAGTCGGCGTGGATAATCCGAACGCGAATATGATTGTGATTGAACATGCCGAGCGCTTCGGGCTTGCCCAGCTTCATCAACTTCGCGGACGTGTTGGCCGCGGTGAAACAGGCGGAACCGTAGTTGCCCTTGCGTATCAGCCGATGAGCGAAATATCGCGTCAACGGTTGGAATATTTCGCGGCGCACTCTGACGGTTTTGAAATCGCCGAAGCGGATTTGAACATGCGCGGACCCGGGGAAGTTTTTGGTTTGAAACAGTCAGGATTGCCGGAATTGCGGCTTGCCAATTACGCCCGCGACCGGGATTTACTTGAGGCTTCGCAGGAACTATCGCAACGGCTTTTTGTCGAAAAAGAGACGCTTGAAAAAGACTACAAAAATCTGTTTAATTATCTGATGGAGTCGGCCGTAAAACGGGATGTTAATTTGGGCGGAGGGTAGGAGAAGAGGGGAAGATTTAAGAGACCTTAGACTTCCGTCCGCCGCGCCTGCCCGCCGTGGTGGGGCCGACGGTGTGATCTTTTCAGTTAAAATATAAGGAGGAATATGGCCGACGAAACAAACACTCTGGATATGCAGTTTTATGGATTGATACTATCTCTGCAGGCCGCAGCAATGCAACAGATGGGCAAGACCGCTTCGGCTGTCAGCGGTAAGATTGATCGAAATCTTGAGATGGCACGACAGACGATTGACATGCTTGAAATGATTGAACACATTAGTCGAGGAAACCTAAACGACGATCAGCGAAAGCTTTTGACTCATATTCTCTATGAACTCCGCTTGAACTTTGTGGATGAATCAAAAAAGAATACCCCTGCGCCCAATGGGTCTAAAACCGTGACATCGGGTGAAAGACTCAATGAAGAGAAGAAATCTGAGTAATTTGTCTGGGTTTTATAGTGGTCTAAGCCGATACTACAAGAGTATGATTAGTAGCGAAATGTGTAGCGTACTTGCTCTTAGGTCTAGGGATAGTTTACCCGAAGTATGTTGGCTGAGAAACCCCTATTACAAGCATGCTGAGAGGTCGATTTGGCTTGATTTCTAGGCATATTTTAGCTATATTAAAAGGATGACAATGACAGAGCAACTCTCGGTGAGCAATGACCTTACTCTACAGACCGTCCAAGCGGCATTTGGGCATTCTCTTGAATGGAACAAAGAGCTGGCCCCGCTGACCAGCTATAAAACTGGCGGGCGCGCGAAATATTTTATCACCGCCGTATCCGCCGTTGAAATAGCCAAGGCGATCTCTGCCGCAAAAAAGCTGAAGCTTAATTTTTTCCTAATCGGCGGCGGATCGAATCTGCTGATCTCAGATGAAGGGTTCGATGGACTTATAATCAAAGTTGACGTCCGTGGATTGACTCGCATAGAACCTAATGGGATTGAATGCGGAGCCGGAGAAGATCTTATGGCATTGGTTGATTTCGCCACAAACCAGAACTTGACCGGAGCCGAGTTTGCGGCCGGAATTTGGGGCTCTGTTGGTGGAGCCGTTTATGGCAACGCCGGAGCCTTCGGCGGAGAAATTGGCCAGATAACGACCGAGGTTACTTTGGTCGATATTGAAGGACGCCTCAAAGTTGTTGCTCCGGATTATTGCCGGTTCAGCTATCGGGATTCCTTCCTCAAAGTCAGCCACGAAGTTGTTGTCAGTGTGAAGCTGGCTCTGCAGCCGGGGAATAGTAGTGAGATACAACAAAAGGTAGACGATATCCTTAAGCTTCGCGAAACGAAACACCCCAATGCCGGAAAATCGGCAGGCTGTTTTTTTAAAAATATTCCCGATCCGCGTGAGCAATACGGCAAGCTTCCTGCTGGTAGGTTACTTGAAGAAGTCGGCGCCAAGGGTCTTTCGGTTGGTGGAGCGAAGGTTTTTGAGAAACATGCCAATATTATCGTCAACACTGGCACGGCGACCTCGCGAGATATTCGGTCCTTGGCCGATATAATGAAGAAGCGTGTATTCGAGAAATTCGGTATAATGCTAAACGAAGAAGTCCAAACCATTGGCAAATTCTAATCAGAGGAGATCTATCGAACATTTTCTAACGAATTGAAGACGTATCTAACCAAAAGTTGGGCAGTGCACCTACAGTTTGTAAGAAAGTTCATAGCCTTCTCCTCATGCGCGGCCATGCTCCTTCTTGGAGCCAAGGCGGCGTATGCTGATGGACGGTTCAGCGCCACCTTTGACGACCCGCCTCCGGTCGTTTCTCGCTATAAACCCCAAAGCGAGCTTTTCTCCGTGGCCCTTGGGGCCAAGCCTTATTCAATCCTCTCTGAGCCGCTTCAATTTAAGCCGCTTCTCAAATCCAGCAGTCATTCCGCCAAAAGTCTCACTTTTGTAACCCCGTATGCGGCTAAGGGTGAGCTGATACCAGTATCTGTCGATGCTGAGCTGTTTAACGCTTACCGGACTTCTATACTACTGCGGCAGAGATTTAGTAGTTCCGTCTCAAAGTCAATCGCCGAAGCTCAAAGTGGAAGAAAACGAAGCGGGCTATCGGTTGGTATAGATTTACCCAAGCGGTTTGATAAGATTTTTGGCGAAGGCGGCGGAAATCTCCGTGTCTCCGGCTATCGGAGAATCACGCTTTCAGGCAGGTCTCAGTGGACCGATGGCGCGGCGGCAGGATTAGTCCAGCCGAGTAGATTTCCATCGCTTAATATGGAGCAAATATCCCGATTCGAGATCGCCGGTACGATTGGAACCAAGATATCAGTCAAAGTTTCCCAGGATAACCAAACCGATATTCCGCTTGCAAATCGAATTCAGCTCAGATATAAGGGGGACGAGGACGACATACTGAAGACCATTGAAGCGGGCAACACAACCCTCGACTTAAAGCGAACCCAGTTTGTCGGCTATTCATCGACGATTCAAGGACTCTTTGGACTCAAAACCGAGGCTCAGCTTGGCAACCTGACGCTTACCGCCATTGCCTCACAGGAAAAAGGCTCTTCGGAGCGGGCCACCATTAATGCTGGTGGTCTCGAAGATGCAACATGGATTCGAGATTTGTCCTATGCCGAAGGGCGTCTGTATGACCTTGGATACGCCGATAGCTCCAATATCGACGGTATAGGATTCAAAAAAGGCGATTTTGTTCTCAGTGTCCAAGTATTTGAAGTTCTCCCGAAGGACATAAGCGCTCAAAATGGAACCAACCCTATACCAGCCACACTTTACATAAACACCTTTGACAGGACTCTATTTCCCGAGGAGTCCTCGGCGAAAGATTCTCTCGAGGTCAAAGAGTTGACTCGTGACAACTTTACTCTGGAACAGGATACGATAAAAAACCTGCATTACCTGCAGTTTACGTCTTCTCGCCGCGAAGCGATGGGTGTATTCATGATTATTAAACGCGCCGATGGAACAATTCAAACCGTCGGAGATATTACAGGATCAAACTATATCCTTAAATATATTCGTACACGGCCGGGACAGTACTTTCGATCTACAAGTAAGACTTGGCCGTTAATGTGGCGAAACGTATATAGCGTTCCAAAAGCAGGCGGCGCCGAAGACCTGAGTTTAAAGATTTTCAAAGGCAAGGCGGGTCAGGAAGGAACAGTTGCGGCGCTTGAATATCAGCTCAGTACGACCGGGACACCTGAAGGGAACTTTATTGAGATACTGGGACTTGACCAGTACAATGGATCTGCTCAGCAGCCCGACGGCTTAATAGATACTCGCCGCGAGATATACCGAAGTGATTGGGGTCTGCTTATTTTCCCAAGCCGAACGCCCTTCAATTCTGATACTACGTTTGTAGACGAAAATGGCACGGCCACAAATATTTTGAGTAAGACGGCGCGAAACTCGATCATTTACTCAGATGTTCCGGGCTCTCAGGCTTCGGCCAATGCTTCACAGTATTACATTCAGTATTCATCCAAGACACGAAGCTCGATAATTCGGTTAAACCGCACGAACATTATTGAAGGTTCGGAACGTGTAATGCTCAACGGGCAATTGCTTACCAAGGGTGAGGATTATAACATTCAGTACGATTTCGGCCAACTAACGCTCATCAGTGATGTGGCCAACGATCCCAATGCCGATCTGAAGGTTGAGTTTGAATATGCCCCCTTCCTGACTCTCGCTAAGAAGACGTTGTTCGGGGCCCGCGCCGAATATGAATGGAGCCGCGATCTCTCCTTCGGGACAACTGTTCTCTACAAATCAGATAAGGCCCAAGACCGTAAGCCCCGTGTCGGGCAGGAGACGTCAAAGGGACTTGTGCTGGATTTTGATATGGGTTTTCGCATCTATCCCGGCTTTCTGACAAAAGCCATTAATGCCCTCCCTGCTTTGACCACCGAAGCCCCGTCTACTATGCAGTTCAGCGCTGAAGTAGCGCAATCCCGCCCCAACCCAAATGTTGGAGGCGAGGCATATATTGATGATTTCGAGTCAGCTCTAGAGCAGGTTTCAATTGGTATGTCATATCAGAGTTGGACACTTGCTGCCTTGCCGCAGCAACTTGTTGGCCTGGGATATAATAGAAGCAAAATGTTGTGGCATAACACGCACGCCATTGCCTTCAGCGATGTTTATGAAGGAGAAAGACCACAAGGCGAAGGGACATTGACGCCATTCAGGATGATTTTTAGACCAGCTAAAGTCAACGCAGATACGTCTGGAGCAGATACTTCCGATACCAAGGCATGGGCAGGCATTCTCCGACATATTGGAAACAGAATCGATAAGTCACGAGTGCAACTCTTCGAAATGCGGGTTAAAGGACGAACCGGAAAGATTCATCTGGATTTCGGGCAAATCACCGAAGATGTCAATGGCAATAATGCTCCTGACACTGAAGATAAGGATCGGAATAAAGCAATTACCGAAGAGGAAGATATTGGGATTGACGGACTTTCGGATGGACAGGAGCCCGGTTATAATCTGGTGACAAATCCGGACCCAAATGGTGATAATTGGTTTAACGGTAAGGAAGGTGTCTGCCCGCTTCCTCCAGGGCAGTGCACGAATGTTCGCTTTAATGTGGAAGATCCTCGATTTTATGAATGGCTCAATGGCACTGAGGGAAATAGAGTGGCCGATGGTATCCAAACTACCCCTGATAAAGAAACATTTGCAGACCAGTTCCAGACCCTCAACGATTATTATTCCTTCACGATAGACCTTGCAAGCGACTCCTTTTTGGTGCCCGGTTCCGAGAAGATCTTGCCGGACGGAACCAACTGGCGCACCTATCGTCTGCCAATAAGGGACAGCCGCGCCTTAACCGATTCGATCGGCAAACCCGATTGGGATTTCATTCGATATGTGAGAGTCTGGTTTAACACCGAAGAATTCAGAGTAGAAAATGATACAGTTGAAGTTGCCAACTGGTATTTTGTCCAATCAAACTGGCAGGATTCTGTTCACGTCGACTCAGCAAACTTGAATCTCCCTGAGCAGCAGCAATCGAAATTTGTTGTAGCATCGGTCAGCGACGAAGAAAATGTAAACTTCACACCTCCGCCCGGAGTCGAGGCCTATTTTGACAGGACCAATAACGTAACCGAGGCACAACGCGCTCTCTCGCTCAGCTATGAGAATCTTCAGCCAAATGATACCGGTATCGCAAAAAAGAACTTGGTTTCAATCGAAAGGTATTCCGGGTATAGACACCTGCAGATGTATGTCCATGGCCCCATTACCAGTGTCAGCGATTCTGTTCGATTCTTTTTGAGGGCTGGCCGCGACTCAGTTAACTTTTATGAATATTCCACATTTGTGCATCCGGGCTGGGACGAGCGGAACTTTGTCGACATTGACTTTAATGCCATAACCGGAATAAAAGATTCGGCGCTCAGGGCAAAGGATAGTGTAAATGCCTTTCTCAATGTCACTTCCGGTAATTATCGAATTAATGGTCGCCCCAGTATTAATGACATTTCCTACTTTGCGGCCGGTGTTGTCAATGAAAGCAGTCAGCCGATTACTGGCGAAGTCTGGCTCGATGAACTTCGCGTTACCGATGTCAGAAAAGATATCGGCACGGCCTATCGCTTTAGCGTAAATGGCACAGCCGCTGACCTGTTTAACTATAATTTTGGTCTCGAACAAAAAGACCCTTACTTCCGCGGTCTTTCAACTGCCAACAGGGCTGGAGCCAGCGATAATCTTGGCAGTGGAAGCACTAATTCAGCCTATAACTATGGAGTCACATTTAACGCAGACAAGTTTTTACCGAAATCGTGGACAGCGCGCTTACCTATAAGTTATAGCTTTAGCCAGACCAGACTTGTCCCTCTCTTACGGACAAACTCGGACATTGTCCTTCCTGAAGACGTGCGGCTCGCCGAGCAGACATTTAGCAATCGGCGCAGCATCTCAATTTCAGAATCATTCCAGCGAAAAGGCAAAAGTCCGCTGTTTAATGTTCTTTTGAATCGTCAGAAAGTCTCATACTCGTATGCTCGTTCAATGCTCACCTCGGTGAATAACCCCCGCAATTTTTCTGAGAATTACAATGTAAATGCCTCGTACGATATGGGTCTAAAGAATCTTCCTCGATTGTCAATATTTGGATGGGCCAAAGATATTCCCCTGCTCAAACGACTGGACGGCACGAAACTTGGTATCTATCCCCAGAGCTGGGATTGGTCGGGCCGGTTTGATCGCTCGATACAAATAAGCGAGGATAGAAACGGCAAGCCGAAAACATCGCTTTCAAGAAGTTTCAATGGCCGGACAAGTCTCAGCTATGAGATATTTCAAAACCTCTCGACCTCTTATTCAATGAACACTGTCCGTGACTTGGCCGATATTGAAGGCGTTTCCCTCAAGCCGGGTAATTTCAAGCTGGGGCTTGAAACAAACTACGGTCAGACATTCTCCGCGAGCTATGATCCAAAGCTATTGAAATTTCTTACAACCGCCCTGTCCTATGGGTCCACGTACGGTGATGTATACGACCGTACCTCTGAAACCCGAGCCGCCAATCTTGCTCGAAACTGGAGCGTGAATGGCACCTTTAATCATATGCTACTTCTCGGCAAGCCCTGGAAGTCAACCAATCGGCCGTCAGCTTCGCGCGTTGCTCAAAATACACCGAATCCAAGTGACACCATCATCACTGATTCTACCGTTATAGACTCCACTCTCGCCGATTCAAACCGGATTCAGGCGAAGAAAGAAGAACCGAAGGTGGACGGCAGACCGATCTATGATCCGCCGCTGACTATTCTTCGACTCCTGACGGGATGGATAAAACCGATAACGTACAAATACGCTAAAACTTACAATAACAGCACGCCTGGAATGCTTACACGGTCATCGTACGGCTACCAATTTGGCTTCAAAGATGACCCCGATGGGCTTCGCAGCAGCGATGATCCGCGCTCTCCCTTTTCAAGTGAGGGAGTTAGCTATGATCTCGGCTCAGGTTTCAGACTGCTTGGGGGCCTACTTATTGATGTCCGGTTCAGACAGTCTATTACGCGGGATCTTTTCAGGGTTGGTCCGCGACAGGAACAAATTTCAACCTCGTGGCCTGATGTCTCGGTTTCGATTCAAAAGTTTACCACGTTACCGATTATTAAGCCATATGTGAACAAATTCATCGAAGTCTTTGCTCCTCGGACAGGCTATTCGCGCCAAACCCGCGAAACGGTCGAGTTAGATGGAAACTTTACCTCGAACCGAACGACTACGGAGAACTTCAACCCCCTTCTCTCGGTCAACTTCAAACTCTTCAGAGCCTTATCGATGTCGAGTTCGTACGCGCTAACCAAGACGCTTACCGAGCAGTTTGGGACATTCGATGGAAAACGACAAAGCAATTCCGTTGGAAAGCAGAAAAGACTGGCCTTTACCGCGAAATATTCATTCAGCGCACCAGGCGGTATTTCCGTCCCATTATTTGGTAAAGTGAAGTTCAAGTCTCAAATGGCTTTGGAAGTCACCGCCAGGTTCTCCGGAGACCAAAGCGAAACAATACCAGTCGTCGGAATTCGAAGACTTACAACAGATAAGTCGGACTTTTCCATCGCCCCCACAATTTCCTATACGTTTAGTCAACAAATACAAGGCGGCTTATCTGCAATGTGGCAAGATACGAGCGATAAGCTTGGTAGAAACACACATGTCCGCCAGTTGCAGATTTGGACTGAGATTAAGTTCTAATCGCTTTTTGATTTGACAAGCCCTTCTCTGCTAAGCAGATTGGGCTATGACACTCGAATATCTTGTACCAATACTGAGCGCAATTCTTCTTCTGGGCTGTGCCTCAAAGATTAGCACTACAGATTTTGACGGCGCACAGGCCCTAACCTACATAGAACAGCAGGTTGCCTTTGGCCCTCGGGTTCCAGGAAGTGTTGCATCGGCGGAATGCAGAGACTACCTCAAGAGGCACTTTGTCTCCAAAGGCTTGGCTGTGGACAGCCAGTCGATGACTTTTGACGATCCCTATTCAAACAATCAGATTCCGCTTGTAAACCTTATTGCAAGTTTTAGAGGCGACAAATCGGATTCCAAAGCCATCCTGCTTATGGCGCACTATGATTGCCGTCCCCGCGCAGAACACGCTTTCGACTCGTCCAAGAGTGAACTTGCAATTGATGGAGCCAACGATGCCGGCTCAGGTGTTGCCATATTAATGGAATTGGCCAATATGCTTGCCGTGTCCGCGCCTGTCGCTAATGTAGATTTGGTCTGTGTCGATGGAGAGGACTGGGGCAAACCCGGAGACGGTGATTGGTATTTGTTGGGATCGCGTCATTTTGCGTCTCTTGGAATCCGGGATAAATATCATTTCGGAATCGTCATAGATATGGTTGGAGACAAAAGCCAGCAGATTTACCGCGAATTTTATTCTCAGACATTTGTACCGACACTCAATGATTATATTTGGAAAACAGCATCGCAGCTAAATGTGACTACTTTTATCGATTCGGTAAAATATCCGATACAGGATGACCATCTATCGCTAAATGCCGGAGGAGTGCCATCTGTTGTTCTCATTGATTTCGATTACATCTACTGGCACACAGAACATGACACGCCCGATAAATGCTCAGCAGAATCATTGGCGAATGTCGGACGAGTAATTGCGCACATACTTTACAATTCATCGCAATGGCCCAAAAACTTATAACAAAGCTCAGAGATTTCCCCTCCATCGATGAACTGCTCAGTGATGACAGACTGAAAGCGGTTTCATCGCTATTACCGCGACAGATGGTGGCATGCGTCGTCCGCCAGACTGTTGAGAGAGTAAAATACGATTTTTCCGTAAAACCAGTTTCACTCAAAGAAGACGAGCTGTTTATCGCCATCTCTGATGATATCGAAGCCTTGAATAGGTATAGAATCCAGCCGGTCATAAACGCCACTGGGATAGTTGTCCATACAAATCTTGGACGTTCCCCGCTTTCGGAATCCGTATTCGAGGCCATCAAAACGACCATCATAGGATACAGTAACGTGGAGTTCGATATTGAAAAAGGCGCGCGGGGGAGCCGGGGAGAAATGTGTGAGAGCTACCTTGCTTTGCTCTCTGATGCCGAATCCGGAACAGTAGTCAATAATTGCGCCGCTGCGCTTTTCATAATTCTCAACACGCTGGCGAATAAAAAAGATGTTATCATCTCTCGCGGCGAACTGGTCCAAATCGGAGGGGGATTCCGCATTCCAGACATATTGAAACGCGCCGGAGCCAAATTGGTCGAGGTGGGGACAACAAACATTACATATCTCGCAGATTATGCTTTGGCCATTACCGACAATACCGGACTGATACTCAAAGTTCATAAAAGTAATTTCATCCAAGCCGGGTTCAGCGAAGAAGTTCCTCTGGCTGCCCTTGTTGAACTCGGACGAAGCCATGAAATCCCGGTCTGCAATGATTTAGGCAGCGGAGTCTTTGTTCAGACCGAAAAAATACTCGGATATCGGGAGCCCACAGTCCAACAGTCAGTCAGGGCCGGGGTAGATCTGACCTGTTTTTCGGGAGATAAAATGCTTGGTGGCGTTCAGTCCGGTTTGATTGTCGGGAATGCCAAACTTATTGCAAAGATTAAGAGGAACCCGCTCTTTAGAGCATTGAGGGTCGACAAGATTGTTTTTGCGGTGCTTGAGAAACTGCTGTCGTCGTACCTGAGCGGGACATACATGCAAGACATAAAACTCTGGCAGATTCTCTCAGTTCCTGAATCTGAATTATATAAGCGGGCCAAAGCTATCGAAGCAAATCTCGGATTTCCCAAAGAGATTACCGTAACCGGCACAAAAGCCTACGTTGGGGGGGGAGCGCTTCCCGAAGCCGACATACCATCAGTCGCGATTCGCTTTTCGGAGGATTATCATGCCCAAGGACTGGCGGCGCGTTTTCGTCGTTTTTCACCGCCCATAATCGGACGCGTAGAGAACAATACTTTCCTTATAGATATTAAAGCCGTCGATTCATCACAGGACGCCTATTTGACGACAGCTCTCCGCATCATTGTCGACCGAAGCGACCTCCCCAGATACGAATGATTTAGCCCATGATCATCATAGGCACCGCCGGACATATCGACCATGGCAAGTCATCTATCGTCAAGCGGCTGACCGGTACTGATCCTGACAGACTGCCCGAGGAGAAAGCCCGTGGGATGACCATAGATCTGGGCTTTGCCTTCTATAGCACTTCGCATGGCGATGATATAGCCTTCGTCGATGTCCCCGGGCATGAACGCTTTGTAAAAAACATGATTGCAGGCGCAGGGGGAATAGATGTCGTCATGCTTGTTATAGCCGCTGACGACGGCTGGATGCCCCAGAGCCAGGAACATTTTCAGATAATTCGACTGCTCGGAATTGAGCAGGGCATCATCATCATCAACAAAATCGACCTCGCTCAAAATGAGTGGATTGACTTGCTCGAGAAGGAAGTACGTGAAAAGACAGCTGGCTCACCTCTTGCGAATGTCCCAATCTTTCGCGTCTCAGCGGCGACCGGAGAGGGATTCGATCCACTTATTAAATTTCTAAATAATCTTCCAGCGATGATCAAACAGAAAGACGACATTGGTAAAGCCCGTCTTGCAATAGACAGGTCCTTTATACAAACAGGAATTGGCGGGGTGGTTACCGGCACACTGCGTGGAGGTACATTGACCCAAGGTCAGATGGTGACGGTTTGGCCGTCGGGAGAATCGGGCAAAATTCGTTCGCTTCAATCGATGGGTTATGATGCAGACCGTGTAACTCCGGGAACAAGAGTTGCCGTCTCACTTGGAGGCATCGACAAAGTCAATCTTACCCGCGGGGGGGGAGTAAGCGACCGGGCTGATCTCTCTTACTTTAAAGAAAACCCTGTGCTTGCTCTTCACATGGAGATGACCGTAGATGCGCTACTGGAGCTTGAGGACCGTAGACGCGCGCTTTTGCTCATCGGAACAAGTGAATCCAAAGGCGAGGTCAGGATATTCGACGCCGAAGCATTGAAACCCGGCGAAAGCGGCATAATCTTTTTTCGACCGGATGAGCCGATGTACACACTTGTCGGTGATCACTTTATTCTTCGCCTGGCCACCCCAATGATCACACTTGGCGGAGGACAAGTTCTCGATCATTTTTCCGTATTTCCAAGGCGCAAGGAACTTGAAAACCTTTCGTATCTGAAATCAAGAGCAGACTTTACTACGCAATCTCTCATTCTCTCAGAGCTTGAAAAATCTATTATGACGCCCGAGACGAATTTTCTGGAGAATGCAAATATCTCATCTAATGCAATAAAGTTGGATATTGAAAACCTTCTGGTCGGGGGAATGATAGGACGATTCGGAGAGCATTTGTTTTATTATCCGACCGTCGCTGAAATCGGCAAAAAACTCATCGAACAAATGGCAAACATTTTTAAAGCCCAGCCCCATCTCAGAGGGATAGCTCCTGAAGCGCTCGCCAAGCATATTTCATTGTCATCTTCTAATGTGTCTGTTCTGATGGATTATCTTGTCGGCTCGGGTTCGCTGGTTAAAGTGATCGATGGATATGATATTGCCGGCAGGACGGTGACCCTGAAAGGAATTATCAAAGAAGCTTACGAGACAGTAATGAAAGAGCTGCATGCCCATCCATACGCACCTCCCGACATTAGCACTTTCGCCTCAAAAGGGAAGATCTATCAGCAGGCAATTAAGCATATTATTGACAGCTGTGAAGGATACAAATGCGGCTCTGAGTTTGTGTTCCTTTTCCCCGTGTGGCAGGAAGTTGTCTCATTTGTCAAAGACAAACTGAATACCTCAACCAAGCTGGCTGTGGCCGACCTTCGTGACCGATTCGGATTTACCCGCAAATACGCAATTCCAATTCTTGAAGAGACCGACAGAATCCAGTTGACCCACCGCGAGGGAGATTTCCGCATGAAAGGGAATAAGTTCAACGATGAAAATCCTTCTCTATAACGGCTGTGTCCACACACAATCAAATGGACAGGTCGTGGATTCAATTGTTATAGACAAGGAGAAAATTGTCGTCGTAGGGAACAATCTTCGCAATTCAGCAGACTTTAGAAACTTTCGGCGTCTCGACCTTAAGAAAAAAATGGTCGTGCCCGGTTTGGTAGATGCTCACGCGCATTTATATTATTTCGCCATGTCTCTGGGACGCGTTTCGCTTCATGGCTTGACCTCAATAACCGCCTGTCTGAGCAAAATCGAACAGTTTGCGAAAACCGTCCCGCGTGGCGGATGGATAGTCGGAGAAGGCTACTCGCCCGAAGGTTTCAAAACTCGCCAAGAGCCGGACCGCTATATGCTCGACAGCGTCAGCGCAGGGCGGCCGGCATTTGTATTCGCCAAAGACCACCATTCAGTCTGGGTGAACAGCAAAGCCCTGGAAATAGCAGGTATAACCTCAGCGACCTCCGATCCTAAAGACGGCGAGATCGTGCGTTTTCCCGATAAAATGCCAACAGGCATTTTACGCGAGGCCATAGCCTTCGAGTATATGTTCAGTTTTATTCCGCTGCCATCCAAAAGTGAAATGAATGGCCTGTATGATAAAACCCTTGGAATAGCATACTGTAAAGGCGTCACAGGCGTGCATTCTTTCGACAGTCCTATCGCGCTGCCATTCTATCTGGAGCGGGCCGAAAAAAATACTTTAGGCTTACGGATCAATCACTATCCCCGAGTACAGATGTTGCCTGACCTGATTAAGAGCAAAACCCGTTATGGGACGGGCACTGAGTTCTTTCGTTTTGCAGGAATAAAGCTTTTCGCCGATGGCACTCTTGGCAGCCAAACCGCTCTCTGTTTCAAGCCCTTCATTGGTTCGAAAAACAACTGCGGAATCGAAACTGCTTCAAAATCGGACATGCTCCTCGCCGCCAAACAGGCCGCCCATCTCGGATTTCCATGTGCAATCCATGCCATAGGAGACAAGGCCGTTTCAAATGTGCTCGATGTCTACGAGTCTGCCCCGCGACTCATGAATGGGGCGAGACATCGTATAGAGCATTTGCAACTGATTCGCAGAAGCGACATCGCCCGTTTCAAAAAGCTGCATGTTATCGCCTCAATGCAGCCATCGCACTGTCCCTCAGATATCGAAATGATCCATCGTTCTTGGGGAAAGCGAGGCAAGGACACCTATCTTTTCAAAACATTAAGGAAGCGCGGCATTCATCTCGCGTTCGGCTCCGATGTCCCCATTGAGCCGCTTGACCCGCTTGCAGGGATAGCCGCTGCTGTCAGACGGTCACTGCCAAACAAAAGGACACGATTTTATCCCGAAGAAAGGCTTTCTGTCACCGAAGCCATCCACGGTTTCACCGCTGGTGCGGCCTATGCCTGCGGTCAGGAGCACTGCCGAGGCTATCTGCAGACAGGCTATCCAGCCGATTTGACTATCCTTGAGCACGATATCACCGCGGTTACTCCTGCGAGAGTTGAAAATACCGAGATCCTCGCGACCATCATAGATGGTGAAATCAAGTACCTTCATTCTTCGCTCAAGCTTTAGACGGAATTGTCAGAATCCGCACCGACGCATATTCAATGCGATTGCCGTTGACATTGGCCGAACTGGCACTGATATTATTCCGTGTGAATGGGATTTTTTCTATGCGACGAAAAATAGTACCGATTTTTATCTGTGTCTGTTTTATGGGCGGACTCCTTTCACTTGTAGCCGGTTCACTCCTTCGCGCTGACACCACAACAATCACTGATACGACCGAAAAAATTGTCGCGGAAAGCACTGTATCTGATAGTTTGTCGGCTGTCAGTCCTGACCGTGAATCCGGTAGTCTTGTCTACACCCTCTTCATCGAGGGGCCAATCGGTGTTGTCACCGATGATCGTATTGGGTCAGCAATTGCCGAAGCCGAAGGAGCGAAGGCGGACCTCTTGATAATTATCTTGGACACACCCGGTGGATTCAGCGCGCCCACATGGTCAATCAGCAAACGATTTTTTGCCAGCGAAGTCCCAGTTTGCGTCTACATCGCTCCCTCCGGCGCACGGGCCGGTTCGGCTGGAGTATATATGACCTACGCCGCGCATTTTGCCGCAATGGCTCCCTCGACCAATATCGGAGCGGCTCATCCGGTTGGCGGCGGGGGGCAACAGCCGGACTCCATAATGAATGAAAAAATAACGAACGATGCTGTCGCCCAGATAAAGGCCGCCGCTGAGCGACGCGGGCGAAATGGCGACTGGGCCGAGAAGGCGGTTCGGCAATCGGTATCAATTACAAATACTGAAGCTCTTGCGCTCGATGTCATAGATTTTGTTGCTTCCGACATTGACGATCTTCTGGAGCAGATCAATGGTCGCGAGACCGAGACGGGGCTTGGGAAAACCACCGTCAAGATTATCAATCCAAAAATCGAAGAGATTCCACTCACATTTGTCCAAAAACTTCTGCAGTTTATTACCCATCCCGATGTTGCCTTCATTCTTTTTTCGTTGGGTGGTCTTGGAATTGTAATTGAGTTATACAATCCTGGGGCCATTCTCCCGGGTATAGTGGGCGCGATTTCACTTATTCTCTCGTTTTATGCCTTTCAGACACTTCCTATTAACTGGGCCGGTGTGGCGCTGATACTCCTTGCCATTGTTATGTTCATCTTGGAAATAAAGATAATTTCTCATGGCCTGCTTACAATCGGCGGAATAATAGCCTTGTTCCTCGGAGGACTCATGCTTATTGATACTGTGGATCCGGTGTTGCGAGTATCACTGACGGTTCTCATCACCACAGCAATTCTCATCGGTGCGACAGCCGCGGCTGTCCTCTGGTTGGCAATGAAAGCCCAGCAAAGACAGCCCTTCACCGGCGTGGAGGGAATGATTGGCAGACAAGGCCAGGTAAGAAAAGGAGGTTTTATTTATGTCGAGGGAGCGCTCTGGAAGTATCTGAGCGATGCTCCTCTTGAATCGGGGGATAGAGTCGAAGTGACCGCCATGAATAACCTGACACTAACCGTTAGAAAAGTTTCCTGAAAAATAGAGAATGAGGAGGATGTAAATGCAGTTTCCTTTTGTCCTTGCAATCGTAGTAATTTTTGGATTCATCTTTTTATTCAACCTGATAAAGGTCCTGAATGAGTACGAGCGTGGAGTCATTTTCCGTCTGGGACGACTCATCGGCGCCAAAGGCCCGGGGCTCATCGTTCTTATTCCGATTATTGACCGTATGCGACGAATAGACCTTCGCGTTATCACATACGACATTCCCCCGCAGGATGTCATCACCAAAGACAACGTCTCGGTCAAAGTAAACGCTGTACTCTACTTCCAGGTCGTCGATCCCAATCGCGCTGTTGTCTCTGTCGCCAACTTTTTTGAAGCGACCTCACAGATTGCCCAGACCACGCTCCGCTCTGTATTGGGACAAGTAGAGCTCGATGACTTATTGACCAATCGCGACAAAATAAATGCTCAGCTCCAGGATATTATCGATGGACAGACCGAACCATGGGGTGTCAAAGTCAGCGTCGTCGAAGTCAAGAATGTCGATTTGCCTATCGAAATGCAGCGCGCGATGGCCAAACAAGCCGAAGCCGAGCGCGAGCGCCGGGCAAAAGTCATCCATGCCGATGGAGAGTTTCAGGCCTCCCAAAAATTAGCTGATGCCGCAAAAGTACTCGCTACGGCCCCAAACGCGATGCAGTTAAGATTTCTTCAGACGCTCACCGAGATTTCTGCGGAAAAAAACTCGACCATCATTTTCCCGGTTCCGATAGACCTGTTGACATCGTTCCAGAAGTTTCTTGACCGTCCATAAGCGAGTAGAATAGCCTTTTCCGATGACTACTAAACGAACAGATTATATCAGCTGGGAAGAATATTTTATGGCGGTCGCTCAGCTCTCTGCGCATCGTTCGAAAGACCCGAGCACTCAGGTCGGAGCATGTGTTGTCAATAAAACCAAACGCATTATAGGCATCGGCTACAATGGCTTTCCCAGTGGACTGAGCGATGACGAACTTCCTTGGGCTCGAGAAGGGGCGTATCTTGATACGAAATACCCCTACGTCTGCCATGCCGAAATGAATGCAATAACCAATGCCTCCAATAAACCCGAGCTCGACGGCGCGTCGCTCTATGTTTCGCTCTTTCCATGCAACGAATGCGCGAAACTGATTGTACAAGTTGGTATAAAAGAAGTGGTCTATCTGTCAGACAAGTATGCTGATAAGGATATGTTCATCGCCGCCAGACGCATTTTTGGAATGGCCAAAGTGAACTGTCGGCAGTTGATACCGAGCAGAAAGTCGATAACAATTACTCTTGAGTGATACTTCAAGATGTCAATTTAATGCATTGTGATACAATAGTATGCGTGTTTGGCGATTTAGGTGACATTGAAACACTTAAGATGAGTGCCGACGAAACCATTTTTCTGTTGCATTAGCAATTATCGTCCCTTTATTAGGGCTTTTTACTGAGGCCAAACATATAGAATTTGCCCGGGGTCTGGGCGCAGGAGAGAGGTAGAGTGACAAAAACTAAGGAAGATGTTTTAAGGCTGATAGACGAAGCCGGTGTCCACAACGTCCGGCTCTGTTTCACCGATATTCTCGGGCGAATCAAAGGGATGTCTATCACCCGGTCAGAGATTGAAGCGGTGCTGGAGCAGGGGCAGGGTTTTGATGGATCATCGGTTGAAGGCTTCGCCCGAATCGATGAGTCTGATCTGATGGCTATCCCCGATCCGAAAACTTTCCGCATTATCCCTTGGGAAGTTGCCGGGATGAAAGTCGCCATGATGTTCTGCGATATCCAAAACCCTGACGGGACTCCGTATGAGGGGGACCCGAGACACATTCTCAAACGCCAATTGAAAAAGCTCGAAGAAAAAGGATGGACATTTTATGTCGGTCCGGAACTTGAGTTTTTCTATTTCGAAAATGACAAAGAACCTAAGATTCTCGACAGCGCTGGATATTTCGATTACCAGTCAGTTGACATGGGTACTCTCCTCGTCCAAAAGACAGTTAACGCGCTTGAGATGATGGATATTCCGGTTGAGTGCGCCCACCACGAAGTAGCGCCCAGCCAGCATGAGATTGATTTGAAATACCAAGAGAGCATGGTGATGGCCGATTTTGTGCAGGTCTATCGTTTTATTGTCAAAGAAGTCGCCTCTCAAAATAATATGCATGCCACCTTTATGCCCAAACCAATCTTTGGCGAAAATGGTTCAGGTATGCACTGCCACATGTCGCTCTTCAATGGCGACAAAAATCTTTTCTTTGACCCGAAAAGTGAGTATAACCTTTCAACCACAGCTCGTCAGTTCACAGCCGGAATCCTCGCCCATGTCAAAGAAATCACGCTCGTTCTCAACCAATGGGTGAACTCCTACAAACGTCTGGTTCCCGGATACGAAGCCCCGGTCTATATCAGTTGGGGACGCCGCAACCGCTCAAGTCTCGTTCGTATCCCGATGTACCGAGTAGGCAAGGAAAAGGCCACCCGTATCGAGCTCCGCTCGCCGGATCCATCGGCAAACCCTTATTTGACGTTCGCTCTTATGTTGGCGGCAGGTCTTAAAGGAATCGATGGGAAGTACGAATTGGCCAAACCGATAGAACAGAATATTTTCAAGATGAACGATGAAGAAAAGGCCGCCGCTAAAATCGACAGCCTGCCCGGCTCGCTTATCGAGGCAATCGGTCTACTCGAAAACTCAAAACTCGCCCGTGAAACGCTGGGCGAACATGTTTTCAACAAACTCATCGCCAACAAGCGAATAGAATGGGATAACTTCCGAATCCATGTCTCTGATTACGAGCGGGAGAAATATCTCTCTATTCTCTGAGCTTCGGCTAAATAGATCAACCAATCTTGAATAGGAAAAGCGGATTCTCGCAAGTGGATTCGCTTTTCTCTTGCCGGAACAGGCCGTTTTAGTCATATTACGCAATGTACCGGCATGCCATTCGACACCTCGTAGTTCTCATCCTCGTCGCTTTTACCGTAAACTCATGCTTTGAGCAAAAAGCCACAGAACCTTCAAAAAGCGGCAGCTTTCCCGGAGGCGCAATTTATGTCAGACCGGGCGGGACAGGAATCGGTACAAGTGACCAGCCGATGGGATCGCTCCATCTCGCGCTTGAAAAGGCATACCAAAATCCATCAGTTCGTCAGATAAATGTCGCTGTTGGCGAACTCAATGAGTCGGTTCGTGTCCGAAGCGGCGTTCATATAACCGGCGGACTTGACCCGAATGCCGGCTGGACCAGTTCTCCGACACAGAAAACAACCCTCAAAGGTAGACGAATAGACAATTTATATATTGCGATGGTCATTCGAAATATCTCACGGCCAGTTATTGTGGAAAACATGACCATAATTGGCGAAAGCGCTATTGATTCAAGCTACTCCTCGTACGGAATCTATATTCAAGATGCCCCGGATGTCAGCCTTTTATCATGCCAGGTATCTGCTGGTAATGGCCAGGTCGGTAGAAGTGGCGACGCTGGCATGCCCGGAGCCACAGGTGCCAATGCCAATAAACAAGCAGCGGGCCTCTCTCCTGTGGGTGGAGGCGAAGGCGGGTCGGGCGGCCCAGCGAACAGCGCCTCAATAATGTCGGGCAGAGAAGGGAATCAGGGATTTTGCTTCGATGGCTCAGTCTCTGGCGGTATTGCTGGCCAAGGATCGACGTTCGGTAATGGACTTCCCGGCCAGATTGGCAATGGTGGTGAAGTAGGAACAGCCGGAGCTGGGGCAACTGACTCGCCCATTCTTGAGCCACTCGATCCGTATCTCCTCATTAAAACGTCATCAGGTCTATCAGGAACAAATGGAGCTAATGCCTGCGGCGGTGGAGGCGGTGGTGGATCGTCATCGTTATGGACGACTACTTATTCCTATGATGGGTGGAGCGGTGGCGGTGGCGGAGCTGGCGGAGAAGGCGGGCATGGTGGCAGAGGGGGGACGGGCGGCGGCGCTTCGATCTCATTGTTCTGTTCGCGAAGCAAAGTGAGTCTTTCAAACTGTCTGATTGTATCTGGCGACGGTGGTCGCGGCGGTCGTGGAGGTCTTGGAGGACAAGGCGGTTCTGGCGGCAAGGGAGGGGTAGTAACATCATATTTCTACAATGGCGGCCTCGGTGGTGACGGGGGCAAAGGCGGAAATGGCGG